>JBBSGN010000328.1:0-4328 GCA_038254085.1 Chloroflexia bacterium
CCCACCACTGCTGCGCCTTTATGCCCTCCGGCCTTACCGTCAAAAAGTGCCCCGGCAGCAATCGCCTTATCCCCTCGAACCAGGTCTGCTCGCCCTCGGTGTACATGGCGTTCATATACTGGGCGATAGCGGGCAAATGTGGGCTTACCCCGATCTGCGGGTGGCACAACAGCGCCTTTATCTCGGAAGCAAAGACAAAGGTAGCGCCGTCCCACCAGTAGTAAAGCGGTTTCACCCCCATGCGGTCGCGGGCGATGAAGAGCCGCCTGCGCGAACTATCCCACAGCGCGAACGCGAACATCCCGTTGAATCGCCGCAAGCAGTCAACACCCCATTCCTCATAGGCATGAAGTAGCACTTCTGTGTCGGAGTGAGAGATGAACCTGTGCCCTCTCGCCTCAAGCTCAGGCCGCATCTCAACGTAGTTGTAGATTTCACCGTTAAAGATGAGCCAGAGAGTGCCGTCCTCGTTGGTCATCGGCTGCATGGCTGCGTCCGACAGGTCTATAATCCGCAGGTGACGGTGCGCCAACCCCAGTCCCCCGTCCAGGTGGAACCGCTCGCCGTCCGGCCCCCGGTGCGCGATAGCCGCCGCCATGCGCGTCAGCACCGTCGCATCGGCAGGCTCACCATTCGTGTTGTAGACCCCAGCAATCCCACACATAGGAGTAGTATAACGTAAAACGACTCGTAAAACGTAAAACGTAAGAAAGTGCCCTTACGTTTTACGTTTTACGAATCCTTGACCCTCCCCCACGCTCAATGCTACAATGGCCTTACCTGCTAGATTGGAGCAAACTGCCTTGGTCCCCAGCCGTAAAGTCCTATCGCCCAGCCATTTTCAGCGTTGGCGAGCCTTCTCGCTTGCCGTCGCACTTATACTGCTGCTTTCTGGGTGCTGGCCTTTCGCCGAGACCTCGCCCCAGACCGCGCCGCCTGCGAGTGGCACACCTGTTGTCATAGGCACACCCGGCACGAGCGTAACTCCTCTTCCTGACAGCGCGGGCGCGCTCAACATCGCCGGGCAGTCGGAAGACCCGCCCACGCTCGACCCCGCTCTCTCCACCGATTCCTATTCCAGCCTGATCATACGCCAGCTATTTAGCGGGCTGGTCGCCTTCGACGACAACTTGAATGTCGTGCCCGATATAGCAGCTACGCTACCCTCGGTCTCGTCTGACGGCAAGACTTATACTTTTGTCCTGCGTAAAGGGGTCCACTTTCCTGATGGACAAGAGGTCACTTCCACCGACTTCAAGTATTCTTTGGAGCGGGCCGCCGACCCCAAGCTGGCGGGCGCGCAACCCGCTTCGTCGCTTCCTGCCGCTCTCTATCTTGGCGACATAGTGGGAGTGAACGACAAGCTGGCGGGCAAGGCCCAGGAGATCGAGGGCGTCAAGACCCCCGATCCCTACACGCTTGCTATAATCATAGATGCGCCCAAAGCCTATTTTCTGTCCAAGCTCACCGCAGGCCCCGCCTTCGTGGTGCAGCGCTCTAACGCCTCCGAGCCTGGTTGGACCGAGCATCCGAAGGGCACCGGCCCGTTCAGGCTTGAAAAGTGGGTGCATAACCAGCAGATGGTGCTGGTCTCTAACCCCGATTACTACGGTGGTGCGCCTAAACTGGCCCGCGTCAACATCTGGATGGGCGCGAACGCCACCGGCGACCTGGAGCAGTATGAGGTCGGGGGTTTGGACGTGGCCGACGTGCCTGTTGGCGACCTCGTCCGCGTGACCGACCGCAACAACCCCATGTCCAATGAGCTACAGTCCGTCCCAGAACTGTCGGTCACTTACCTCGGCTTCAATGTCCGCCAAAAGCCGTTCGACGACCCCAAGATACGGGAGGCGTTCTCGCGCGTAATAGACCGCCAGAAGATAGCCCGCGTAATGTTCGAGTCGCGGGTGCGGCAGGCCCAGAGCTTCGTGCCGCCCAACCTGTCCGGCTACGCGCCGCCTCAGGTTGACGAAGGTTACGACGTGTCCCGCGCCCACCAGCTAATCACCGAGTCGACCTATAAAGACGTAAAGAACCTGCCCCGCCTGCGTCTCTACACCAGCGGCGACGCTCTTGGGCTGATGCTCCGCGATGTTCTCAGCCAGACCCTCGGCATTGATCTGGAAGTGCATGAGGTCGAGTGGAGCGACTATCTTATGGGCCTCGACCGTCATGATTATCCGATGTTCACCCTCACCTGGGGCGCTGACTACCCCGACCCCGAAGCGATACTGGGCAGTCTCTTCAGGTCAACCTCCCCTGCTAACGAAACGGGTTACAAAAATGACGATGTGGACGCCGCCCTTAACGCCGCAGCAGTGGAGACCAATGTGACACGCCGTATGCAAACCTACGCCCAGGTAGAGGAGCGTGTATTAATGGACCACCCGGCTGTCCCGTTATATCACTCGGTGCGCTACATTCTGGTCAAGCCCTACGTGCAGAACTTGAAGGTCACGCCCATTGGTATCCTCAGTCTCAAGAATGTGCGGTTGGTGAAGCATTAGCGTATGAGTAATACTGATACTCTACGCTCGCGCCTGCTCTGGGGTTCCGCCCCCAGCGATGAGCAACCCGTCATCGAGCCGCTGACCCCGCAAAACGCTCGTGATCTGCGCCTGCCCTGGTTGAGCCGCTTCAACGCATCCACGCTGACCGCTCACTTAGTCGCCAACCCCGGTATGGCCCTGTGGGTTCCGCGCACCGGAGAGTACGCCCTCGCCGAACCCTGGCGTCGCCGCTCGGACATCGCGCAGATCGCGGAAGTGACCGCTCGCAAGGGCAAGGCAGCCCTCGTCCGCGCCCTCACCGAGCGCCTACGCGAGCAGGGCAACCGCATGGTCCTCCTGTCCGACGACGTATGGCGCGACCAATCGAAGCTATACGCGGACCTCGGCTTCGCCCCCATCGAAAGGATCGTCTTCTTCCAGCGCAACCTACCGAATGGGGAATGCGGAATGGGGAATGCGGAATATAACTCTATTCCGCATTTGCAGTACCACGTTTGCACCCTTCACGATCTTGAGCTGCTGTTGCAACTCGACCACGCATCCTTCCCCTGGCTCTGGTGGAACAGCCGCGACGAGTTCGAAGCCTACCTGCAAATGCCCGGCGTACACGTCTATTCCGCCTCGTACGAGGGCCAGCCTGTCGGTTACGCCTCATATACCATATGCGACGGCTGGGCGCACCTGGACCGTCTCGCCGTGATCGAGAGCCACCAGGGCCGCAAGTTCGGCGCGGCACAGCTACTTCATAGCCTCAATCACATAATCGCCCTGGGCGCCCGGTCGGTCAGCCTATCTACCCAGCAAACCAACGCCCAATCCCACCGCCTCTACGAAGGCTTCGGTTTCAGACAGACCAGGGACCACATGGATATGTACGGTATGCGCCTGGACTCATAAAACGCAATGCGTAAAACGTAAGGGCTGTTACTACTCATTACGTTTTACGAGTCCGTTCCACGCCTATGTTCGCCACTCTCTCGCTGCCTGTTCTCTTGTTGATATTTGTGGTAGCTGCCGGAGCTGTGTGGGCTGCGGGGCTTAAGTTGTCGAGCTCGACGGATGGGCTGTCGCGGCGGTTCGGTCTGGGCCAGGCGCTGGGCGGGTTGCTGCTGTTGGCGATTGCGACCAATCTACCGGAGGTGGCTATCGTCGCAAGCGCCTCGGTAGGCCACAATCTTGGCATAGCAATCGGCAATATACTGGGCGGAATTGCGATCCAGACGGTAGTGCTGGTGGTACTGGATGCGTTCGGCGTGGGCAGCCAGAATCCGCTCAGTTTCATGGCGGCCTCCCTTGTGCTGGTGCTAGAGGCGGTACTGGTCGTGGCCGTACTGGTCCTGGCGATTATGGGTAGCGCCCTCCCTAAAGAGTTGATTTTTGCGCGAGTCACACCGGAGGGGTTGCTTATTACTGTAACCTGGGTAGCAGGTGTCTGGCTGCTGAACAGAGCGCGCACAAGCCTGCCCTGGCAGAACAGCGGCGATGCCTCCGGAGGCCAGGAGATAGACGCCGCCGTTGCCAAGCGCAAGAAAGAACAGGAGGAGAAGGCAAAGCGGATGGGCACTATACGCATGATAGTGGTCTTTCTGGTTGCCGCCGCCGTTACTCTGGGTGCGGGCGTAATGCTTGAACAGAGCGGCGAGCAGATCGCCAAGCAAATAGGGATGAGCGGCGTGCTATTTGGGGCCACCGTGCTGGCCGCCGCCACCGCGATCCCCGAAGTCTCGACCGGTCTGGCCGCCACCCGTTTTGGCGACTACCAGCTTGCGATGAGCGATATATTCGGGGGCAACGCCTTTCTGCCGGTACTGTTCCTGC
>JBBSGN010000329.1:0-4315 GCA_038254085.1 Chloroflexia bacterium
AGGGCTACCCTATCTCCGACGAGTTCACCGAAGTATCGGACCTGAATGGCAAGCCGTACACCGTGCAGTACTTCGAGCGGGCGGTCTTCGAATACCACCCTGAGAACCCCAAGCCCTATGACGTGCTGCTGTCCCAGCTTGGCAGGTTCCGGTACGACACGAAGTACGGGGTTGGGCCGGCACCAGGACGTGATAGTTGGACGGTCTTTCCTAGCCCGGAAACCGGGGGGCCGTTCCAGAATCTGTCTGGGGTAGCTGTCGTGTCGGCTAATGACATCTGGGCGGTAGGCTCTTATTACCTCTCCGATTCTTGGAAGACGCTAACCGTGCATTGGGACGGTAACAAGTGGAGTGTAGTTCCCAGCCCTAACACGAGCGCCAGGCTCAACGGGCTATCGGCGGTAGCGGCGGTGTCTTCCAATGATGTGTGGGCTGTAGGTTCTTGGGAAGAGGGTCAAAGCATCGAGTCGAGACCCGATCCCCTCACTATGCACTGGAATGGCTCCAAGTGGAGTATCGTGCCCAACACCGGCTTATGGTGGCCTGAGCGCGGTGGCGACTATTTCGAGCAATGACGTGTGGGCTGTTGGCACTTCTACTGCTGCAAAAGGAGACGATCACGGCCAGGTCCTGCATTGGGATGGCCGCAGTTGGAATAACATGCCCTTCAGCGAGGAATACGAGTACTCTCAGGTCCACGGCGTAGCGGCCCTTTCGTCGAAGGATGTCTGGATCGTGGGCACGTCCACGTGGCATTGGGACGGCGCGCACTGGCGCAATATCCCTGCTGTGGCGGGCGGGGGTGCGGAGCTTGAGGGTGTATCGGTAGTAGGCCCAGATGATGTTTGGGCTGTCGGAGAACAGGGGTTTATAGCGCGATGGGAGGGCAAAACCTGGGCCCGCATAAGCAGCCCTATTTCGGCACTCTATATCGGTTTTAGCGCGCCGGCAGCCGCAGGTAGGGCTACCTGGTTTGTTGGTTGGGCTTCCTATGAACCCAATAACGCCACGCCGCAAAAGGGCCTGCTTATGCGATATGGGCCAAATATATAGAACTCATCTCATAACCATGAGCAATCTCTTTAGCGAACCTAAAATACTGGCTGTTCGCTCAGGGCGATGCTGTCCGCGTGTCTCGACCTTGCACTAATTGCACGAACTCCTCCAGATCACTGCTGTTCACATCCGATACGGCCCAATAGGTCATGCCCGACCTGGTCCAATGGAACACGTGATAGCCCCGGTGTGTGGCCGTCGTTGTAGCCATGTCCCGTTCACCCGTCACCGGCCAGATGAACAGATTGATATAATGTTTGTTGCGCCCATAAATCAACGCTGCCACTGGCCTGTTGTCTATGTAGTCGAGGCGACCCCCAACTAGAGGGAACCCCTGACCCGCGAGGTCTTCCACCTGGGGCGAGAAATCGAGCTTGCCGTTGAACCAGGGCTTGACCGTGTGCTGGTCGGATGAGGGCACGTCCGTTAGATGGTTCGCCATGAGCGAGCGCACGTGGCTCGCTATGACTTCCTGGGTCAAGGGGTCATCTGTCACTAAAGGTGTGGCCGAAGGTGTGGATTGGAGACGCGCAAGACCAAAGGCAGTGACAATGACAACAACAAGAGCCGCCGCGATGGCCGCCCAGGGCCACGCAACCGTCCGGTGGGCAGGTCCGCTTTTGCTCGATTTGCGGACCGCCGACTGGATGCGTTTTTGCAGGTTAGCCGGGGACCTATAATAGAGAGAGCCGCCGCTTATCGCAGCCCGCAATGCCTGCTGGTTTCTGTAGATTTGAGAGCAGGCCGAACATTCTTGCAGATGCTGTTCGATTTCGAGGTTCCCGACCAAATCCAATTCGCCGTCCACGTAGGCGTTGATAAGGTCGCGCGTTTCCTGACAGATCAAGTTTATAACTCCTTGCTCATGCGAGTAGCCAGGAACCTCTGTAGGCGCTTGCGGCCACGCGCCAGGCGAGACATCACTGTACCGGGCGGCATGTCGCCTACATCGGCGATTTCTTTGTAAGATAGCCCTTCTAACTCGCGCAATATTATCACTTCGCGGAACTCTACGGGCAAATCCTCCAGCGCCTCCCTCAACAACTGATTGTCGGCGCTTTGCAGCGCCAACCTTTCGGGGTTGAAGGTATCGTATGCCGCGCCATGTATTTCCTCATCGAAGGGCGAGGTGACGTCGTGCGCCCGCTTTTGCCGGAGCCAGGTATAGCAGGTGTTACGCACGATAGCCAGCAGCCAGGCCCGGCTGTCCCCGCCGTGGAAGCCGTCGAAGAATCTAAAGGCCCGCAAATAGGCGTCCTGCACCACATCCTCCGCGTCCTGGTCGTTGCGTATCAACCAACGCGCCAGGTTGTACGCGGCGTCCAGGTGCGGCAGCGCAGCTTGCTCAAAGTGCGCCAGCCTGTCTTGCTCTCGCAAGCGCTTCCCCTTCCACTTTGTTGCGACAGAGTGAGTATATAACTAAAGACTGATTTCCCAACCCGTTTATTCCCGTAGCCACTTACTTTGCGTCACGGGTTTTGTCCTAAGGCCAATGATACATCTGTCCTAAACATCTTACTATCCCCAACTAATTCTTTGCCCCACATTTAGAATAATATGGGAGAGTGAGTCTGCCAAAGAGACTGTTGCTATTTGTGAGATAGCTTCTAAATCAGTACCATTTCCGGGAATATTTATCCTCGTTAGACGGTATAGGCAGGTGAAAGCGACTTCAACGTTGCGGAAATTCGCCTAAACGACAAAACCGGGGGAGGCCTCGCCGGCAGCGTCCGATTGCGTGCCCAGCGCAACATCTGGGCTGAAACAAGGAGAAAACAATGAAAGTTTTTCGTGTATCCCTAAGCGTTCTTACCCTGGCGGGAATGCTTGTTACTATCACCCTTTCGCCCACGACCCATGCCGCCGGGTCGCTGGATAAGATAAACCACCTGATAGTGATCTACCAGGAGAACTGGAGTTTCGATAGCCTGTATGGCGAGTTCCCGGGCGCGAACGGACTGGACAACGCGGGGGCAGCTCTCGCGCAGGTGGACAAGAGCGGGCAGCCGTTAGCCATGTTGCCCCAGGCGATGGACAACTCTAAGAAGCCACCCGTCCCGGATACACGCTTTCCGGCGAGCCTGCCGGTGCAGCCCTTCGGCATCGCTCGATATGCGCCCCCCGACCAGAAGTTCCCCGACGTGGGAGGCGGCTTCTACCAGGAGCAATACCAGGTTGACGGCGGCAAAATGGACAAGTTCGCGGCATGGAGCACTAATCCGGGCCTGGTGCTTGGATATTACGATTCCACCCACTTGCCGGAAGGCGACTTGGCACAGCAATATACTCTAGCCGATAACTTCTTCCACGCGGCTTTCGGCGCCTCGTTCCTCAATCACATGTGGCTGGTGTGCGCCTGCGCACCCACCTGGGCCAACGCCCCCGCCTCAAAGATAGCTCAACTGGACGCGAATGGGGTGATGGTCAAGGACGGCGCGGTTACGCCCGACGGCTTTGCGGTAAACACATCTTTTACAGTCAATACGCCCCACCCGGCCAACATTACCGACACTGCTCAGTTGCTACCGATACAGACCCAACCGACCATCGGCGACCGCTTGAGCGAGAAAAACGTCTCTTGGGCCTGGTATTCGGGCGGTTGGAACGATGCGCTGGCCGGTCATGCTGACCCCCTCTTCCAGTACAATCACCAGCCGTTCGCCTACTTCGCTAACTACGCCGACGGCACCGCAGCCAAAGCCGCCCACCTGAAGGACGAACAGGACTTTATGAGCGCCTTGACCACCAACAACCTCCCGTCTGTGTCGTTCATCAAGCCTCTCGGCCCCAACAATGAACACCCAGGCTACGCCACCGAGTTGCAGGGCCAAAAGCATGTGGCCGACTTGGTGAGCGCCGTGCAAAGCAGCCCATATTGGGCCGACACCGCCATCGTCATCGCCTACGACGAAAACGGCGGCTTCTGGGACCACGTGGCCCCACCCTCAGGTGACCGCTGGGGTCCCGGCACCCGCGTTCCCGCTATTGTCATCTCGCCCTTTGCTAAGAAGTCTTTCGTGGATCACACGCAGTACGACACCACATCCATCCTGAAGACCATTGAGGTGCGATGGAATCTGGCGGCTCTGGGTACGCGGGACGCTGCGGCGGCTCCCCTGCTTAACGCCTTTGATCTGACAGCGGGGACACCCACCGGAATGCCTCAGACAGGTGCGAGCATGGGGTTGACTGTTAACCTTTGGATTATGGCCGGGGTTGGCCTTGTCTTCGCTCTTGTGGGGGGCGCATTGCGAAGGTG
>JBBSGN010000330.1:0-4304 GCA_038254085.1 Chloroflexia bacterium
CAGCGTATCGTCGGCCATCTATCGTCCCAATAGAGTAGCTTCCCATGCAACCTCCATACTCCCAACTTCCGCAACAACCGCGACCATCACGCCAGATCGGTGACGTGGCCGACCAGAGCGCGAGCCGCGCTCTTTCGGCGCTGGCGCATGGGGCGATTGCGTTCGGGTTCCTGGGCATCGGCTTTTTGGCGTCGCTGGCAATCTCCGGGGTCATATGGCTCTATAGCAGACACTCGCCCCAAGTGCGCTTCCACGCCGGGCAGGCCGGATGCTACCAATGCTCGGTGCTGCTGGTAAATATCGCCTTCGTGGTGGTGCTGGGTGTGGGCGGGGGCTTCTCTATCTTCAACCTGTTTCAGGGGCACTTCGATCCAGGGGAAGGCGGCTGGGTGTTGTGGGGCTTCGTGCTGTTCGCCCTGTGGTTCGTCCTCAGCATCCTGTACGGCCTGTTCGCGGCGGTAATGGTGCTGCTAGGCAAGCGCTTCAAATACCCCATAATAGGCGACAGGATGACACGTAAAACGTAAGGGCCTTTTCTTACGTTTTACGTTTTACCCAACCTGTGTTTCGGTGGCTTGCCCTTTGGTGTGCCTATGGAGGGCGGGACGGTGGCGTACTCGCCGGGGCCGGTGATGACGCGGAGAGCGGCGGGCACGATGTCAACGCGGGCCGGGGTATGGCCGCGCGGTTGGGCATCGGCGTGAACAGGCCAGGGGCGGCGGCGCGAAGTCAGCACCTTCACGTGCTTCGCGTGATAAGTTCTCAGATCGGGGTGGTTGGCAGGCCGATTGTGACCGTGCGGGTTGTTGATATCCGTTGTAGTACCTCTCCTGCCCAGCAGCGCGGCCAGTATATGGCGCAGGAAAGCCGATTTGCTGAAGTTGCGGAAGACCACCACGTCGAACCGGCGGTCGTCCACCTTTGCATCGGGGGCAAGGGGCACCGAGTAACCCCAATAGGGGCCGTTCGCCACCAGCACCAGCAACGCCTTCATCCGCACGGCCCTGCCGTCCAGCACGACGGTTATGCTGCGCGAGCGGAATCTGAAGAGGATGCGGGCCACATCTATCAGGCGTGTGTATTCCCCTTTGTCCAGCCTGTTGAATATCGGGAAGAGAGCGGCGTCGAAGCCCACGCCTGCGGTTTCCAGGAAATATTCGCCGTTGCAGCGACCTACATCCATACTGCGTATCTCACCCAGTCGTAGCAGCTTGGCCGCCTCGCCCAGATCGAATGGGACGTGCATCATGCGGGCCACGTTGTTGGCGCTGCCCAGCGGCAAGATACCCAGGGCAACTTTGCTGTGTATCAGTCCCTGCGCCACCTCACTCACCGTGCCGTCGCCACCGCACGCCACCACGATGTCATACTGCTCTTTGATGGCGTTGCGAGCCAGTTCCGTAGCGTGCTTGGGGTACTCGGTCTCGGCTATGTCGGCCTGGATGCCATTGGCCTCAAGCACCTGGCGGACCTCGCCCGGCCCGGCGGCGTTGGTGGTGATGCCGCCCTTCTTGCCGGAAGCGGGGTTGACAATCACCTTCACCCTTGTGCCGGGCGGGATGTTGTCGTGCGCCTCCTGGGGCGTGTAGGCACTCTGGTTTTGCAGGGGTTGTTCGCCTTTACCCTGCTCTTGATCTCTGGTCGTGGTGGCCTGGGCCATGCTGTTACCGCCTCATCTCATATGTTGATGCGCGCTCAGACAGATGCACTCACCTACCGTGCAAAAGATGGGTCACCGTTGGAGCTTGGCATCTCCACAAACCGACGCAGGCGATTCGTGGAGACGCCGATGATCTCAATCGAGCTTCTTCATGTGCGGAAAGATGATCACATCCCTAATAGAGTACTTGTCGGTGAGGACCATCGCCAGGCGGTCTATGCCCACGCCCATGCCGCCAGTGGGGGGCATACCAACCATCAGGGCGGTCACGTAGTCGCGGTCCATCTGGTGGGCCTCTTCGTCGCCGCCCCGCCCCGCCTCGGCTTGTTCGCGGAAACGCTCGTATTGGTCGAGAGGGTCGTTTAGCTCGCTGAAGGCGTTAGCAAGCTCGAATGTTGACGCGAACGCCTCGAACCGCTCTACCACCGAGGGGTCGCCGGGCTTGCGCTTGGCGAGAGGCGATACCTCAACCGGGTAGTCCATCAGGAAAGACGGCTGCACCAGCAGAGGCTCTATGAAGTGGCCCTGTAGCTCGTCCAGTATCTTGGCGCGGCTGGCCCCTGCCTCCACGTCCACGCCCTTTTCGCGGGCTATTTGGAGCAATGCCTCTGTGGTCGGGTATTGCGATATGTCTACGCCCGACCGCTCGATGAGGGCCGTGCGCCAGTCAATGCGGGGCCAGGGCGGCGTGAAGTCGAGCGTCTGGCCCTGGTATTCAAGGGTGTAACCGCCGTGTGTCTCGCGCACCGCCCCCGAAATCATCTCCTCTAATAGGGCCAGCATGGTGTGGTAATCGGCGTATGCCTGATATAGCTCAAGCACAGTAAACTCGGGGTTGTGCTTGATGTCTATACCCTCGTTACGGAAGTCGTGCCCGATCTCGTACACCCTCTCATAGCCACCTACTATCAGCCGCTTCAGGTATAACTCGTCCGCAATGCGGAGGAAGAGGGTCTGGTCGAGGGCGTTGTGGTGCGTAACGAAGGGCCGGGCATACGCGCCGCCGTACAGGGGTTGTAGGATGGGCGTTTCGACCTCCAAGAAGCTCTTGTCGTCGAGGAAGCGCCTGATGTATGAGACCAGGCGGGCGCGCACGCGAAAGGTCTCACGCACCTCTTCATTAGAGATAAGGTCGAGGTAGCGCTGGCGGTAGCGCGTCTCCACGTCCGACAGGCCGTGATACTTTTCGGGTAGAGGATGGAGCGCCTTCGAGAGGAGGTGGTACTTCTGCACGTGCAGGGTAATCTCGCCGGTGCGCGTGCGGAACATGAACCCCTCGGCCTGCACGAAATCGCCCAGGTCTAGCAGCCTGTTGACCGCCTCGTAGTCCCAGGGTCCCTCCAGGTCGTTCACCCGGAAGTAGAGTTGCAACCGCCCTGCCTCGTCCTCGATATGGGCGAAAGTCGCCTTGCCGCCCGGACGCCGCAGGCGCAGCCGGCCCGCAACGACCACCCGGGGAGGCTCTGTGCCGGGTATTGGGTGCTGGGCGTTGGATGTTGGGTGCTGGGAATCGGACCCCCCAGCACCTAACACCCGATCCCCATCAACCTGCGTAGCCGCCTCCCACTCCTCGAAAGCTCTGATGGCCTGGGCGGTGGTGTGGGTGCGATGCGAACGGGGGGGATAGGGGTCTATGCCCGCCTCGCGCAAAGCGGTAAGTTTGGCGAGGCGCTGTAGCTCCTGGTCGCCCATGTCTAGCTCGGAGGCGTAGTCACGCCCCTCCTGTGGGTCTTGCTGTGCTTCTTCCATAAGGCTGGCCTCTTTCTGTAGTCGCTTGTGTTTATAACCGATTCCACCCTTAAGCACAAAGAACCGACCACTGGCCGGTTCTTCGCTGCGTTGCTGTGGTCAGAGGTGGGTTCTTCTATTTACCCTACCTTGAGGATAGTAAAATCTTCGACGCCACCGGGAGCGTCTACGCGCACCTTGTCGCCCTTTTTATGACCCATGAGGGCCTTGCCGACCGGCGATTCGTTAGAGATGCGAGACTGGCGCGGATTGGCCTCAGCCGAGCCGACTATGATCCAGTTGTAAGTGTCGCCTTCGGCGTCGCGTATCTTCACGTGCGAGCCTAACGCTATGGTATCGCCATTCGCGCCCTGGATGATATGCACGTTTTGGAGCATATGCTCAAGTGTGCGAATGCGTCCTTCGACCCAGGCTTGCTCGTTCTTAGCGTCCTCGTACTCGCCGCTCTCGCTAACGTCGCCATCCAGCTTGGCCTGCTGAATGCGGTCGGCCACTTCGGGGCGGCGCACCATTTTCAAGTGTTCCAGTTCTTCTTCAAGTGTGGTCTTACCCTCGGCGGTGAGGTAGACAGGCTTATCTGCTAACATAACCAGGTTCCTCCCAGGCAACCACGCGGGTGAGCGGGTGCCCACAATAGAAAAAACTGAGAGGTCTGCCGCTCACACGGGCACTCTCAGCTCAAGTACAGCCTCCCTTTTGAGGTTGGAGATATTATACGAAATGCGCGGCAAAGGCGCAAGGTTTTGCACACATAGGGTGCGCGCCAGCGTTTAGGCGACTTTGAGGATACGAGTTTTGGGCCAGCTTTCTTCCCATCGCTCGCTGAGCAACTCAGCCCTTAGGGTCAGTACCCCTTGTGCTCCACGCTTTCCCCAACACATGCCTGCCCCCTTCA
>JBBSGN010000331.1:0-4301 GCA_038254085.1 Chloroflexia bacterium
TCCTCGCTCCGCTCGGAATGACAAGGGATAGGGGGGTTCGTTTCTGGATTACTGGTTACCTCTAGGTAGCTCCTAACAACTGATAGCTATTTTACCGTCCATCATCTATCATCTATCATCTATCGTCCGTCGTCCTCTATGCTATACTGCCTGCATGGACTATACGGCCAAGAAAATAGACCTTCACACCCATACCACCGCCTCGGATGGGGCGCTGTCCCCTACTGAGCTTGTGGGACGGGCGGCGCAAGCGGGTATCGGCATCCTGGCTATTACCGACCACGATTCGGTGGCTGGGCTGTCGGAAGCGCGGGTGGCGGCGAAGCCCCGTGGCCTGCGCGTCGTGCCTGGCGTAGAGTTCGGCACGTACACGAAGGGCGCCGAGATACATATGCTTGGTTACCTCTTCGACCCTGAGAACGCCCCTCTACAGCAGAGATTGAGAGAGCTGCGCGAAGGCCGCTTTGCGCGCGGCAAGCAGATGGTGGAGAAGCTGGACGCGATTGGCCTTCCTGTGCCCTGGGAGCGGGTTGAGGCGCTGGCGGCTGGCGGGTCGGTGGGCAGGCCGCACGTGGCAAGGGCGATGATCGAGCAAGGTTATGTAGGCACTATAGATGAAGCGTTCGAGAAGTACCTGGGACGCGGCCGGCCCGCCTATATCGAGCGCACCCAACTTTCGCCCGAAGATTGTATCGCCCTGGTACACCAGGCGGGTGGCGTGGCGTCGCTGGCGCACCCGACATGGGTACGGGATGTAGAACTGCTACTCCCTTTGCTCGTTGGCGCCGGTCTGGACGGCATCGAGACTTACTACGGCACCTACCCTCCCGAAACGGTAGCCTGCCTCGAAGGTCTGGCCCGCCGTTACAGCCTGGTCCCCACTGGCGGCAGCGACTATCACGGCTACGAAGGCCTCGCCCACGCCGAACTGGGCAGCGTCTCCGTCCCGCCCGAATGCTTCGCGGCGCTTGCGCGGATTGCGAATTATGAATTATGAATTATGAATTATGAATTGGCTGCTTCAATTCATAATTCATAATTCATAATTCATAATTTCTTTGACACCCAACAACCCATGTGCTATTATCACGATGGGTGGCCCCTTATTGGCGAGGGCATGATAGGCTAACAGACTGAGTAAGGTTTCAGGTCGCGCATAAACGTAAAACGTAAGAAAGCCCCCTTACGTTTTACGTTTTACGTTTTACGCATCGCATCGTATCCCGCATCACGTTTCACACATCACGAGTCCATGTCGCTCAACATCACGATCCGCATAGTCGGTATGCTGCTGTTTGCGGCGGCGGGCCTTGCCCTGGGCTTATATATCCTCTCGCTTTTCCCCAGCGATACGCAGAGCAGCTTCAGCGACCTGGCGCTCTACCTTACTCTATTCGGCGCTCTGCTTGGCCTGGTCGTCTTTCCCTTCATCACGGTCTATCCCCTGCGCGCGCTGCGTAAGCGCGTGCGTCAGACGCCTTCCCTCGATCTTCTCTCAGCGACGGTGGGGCTGTTCGTGGGCCTGCTGTTGGGTGCGCTCTTCTCGTGGCCGCTCAGCCTCCTGCCTGGGTGGGTGGGGCAGGTCGCACCGACTGTGGCTACAGTGGTGCTGGCCGGCCTGGGCGTTTACACGGCTGTGCTGCGCAAGCGCGATGTGATCGAGACCTTCCGGGCCGGACGCGCCAGCGTGCCGATTTTCCCTACCGGTATGGACAAGATACCCCGCTTCGAGGACGTGGGCCTCGCCACCAACAACCTTCAACTGGACAATAACCACAACCCCCAAACTGTAGAAGGCCGCATACAACTCGACAAGTATCTGTTGGCGGACACCAGCGCCATCATTGATGGGCGCATCGCCGACATCGGCCAGACCGGCTTCCTGGACGGCACCCTGTTAGTGCCGCGCTTCGTGTTGAATGAGCTACAGCACATAGCTGACTCGGCTGACCCCACCCGCCGCGCCAGGGGCCGCCGGGGCCTCGATGTGCTGAACCGGCTGCAGAAAGAGTCTATAGTGCCGGTGCAGATAAGCGAGGTAGACGCCGAAGACATCGCCGAGGTGGACGGCAAGCTGGTCAAGATCGCCCGTATCTACCACTGCCCGGTCATAACCACCGACTTCAACCTGAATCGCGTGGCCGAGATACAGGGCGTGAAGGTACTGAATGTCAACGAGCTAGCCAACGCCGTCAAGCCGGTGGTCCTCCCCGGCGAAGAGATGAACGTGCATGTGATACAGGAGGGCAAGGAGCTAGGTCAGGGCGTGGCCTACCTGGACGACGGCACGATGGTGGTAGTAGAGAACGGCAAGCGGCACATGAACGCCGACGTAGAGGTAATAGTCACCCGTGTCCTGCAAACGGTGGCAGGCCGAATGATATTCGCCCAAATGAAAAACGGACGGACAAGCGGATAGAGGCCGAGTACCGAGTATTCGATCTTTTGTTTACTCGCTACTCGCTACTCGGTATGATCAGACCCTTTGACCTCACCCCTATCGCCCTAAAATCGCTATTAGCCGTGGCGCGCGGGGATGCACCCGCTGACCTGTTGCTGGCGGGCGGCAGGCTGGTCAATGTGCTGTCGGGCGAGATTTATCCCGCCGAGGTAGCCATCTTAGGCGACCGCATAGCAGGTGTGAGCAGCATACCAGGAGAATACGAGGCTCGAAGGACGATTGATCTTGGGAGCGAGTATATAGCCCCCGGCTTCATAGACGCGCATGTTCATGTCGAGAGCAGTATGCTCCTCCCCGCCGAGTTCGCTAACGCGGTGCTTCCGCACGGCACGACCTCGGTGGTCAGCGACCCGCACGAGATCGCCAACGTGCATGGCCTGGAAGGTATAAGGTTCATGCTGGCGGCCAGCGAAGGACTGGCGTTGCGCGTCTTCGTGACGCTCTCCTCCTGCGTGCCCGCCACCGACATGGAGACGGCGGGCGCCCACCTGAACGCCGCCGACCTCGCCACCTTGATTGGCGAGCCGCGCGTGCTGGGCATCGCCGAGATGATGAACTATCCCAGCGTGATCGGCGGCTCGGACGACATGGTAGAGAAAGCGTTACTTGGCCACCGTGCCCGGCTTCGGGTGGACGGCCATGCGCCCCTGGTGAATGGTAAGGCTCTGCAAGCCTATATCGCCGCAGGCATCACCTCGGACCACGAAAGCGTGTCGGCCTCGGAAGCGCTGGAAAAGCTGAGGGCCGGTATGCAGGTGCTGATCAGGGAAGGCTCGACCGCGAGGAACCTGGACGCGCTATTGCCGCTGGTCAACCACAGGACGGCACGCTTTTGCTCGTTCGCCACCGACGACAGGCAGCCGGACGACCTCCAGAAGCAAGGGCACATAGACCACATTATCCGCAGAGCAATAGCATCTGGCCTTGACCCTTTGCTGGCTCTGCAAATGGCTACGGTCAACACGGCCCGGCACTACGACCTGAACGACCTGGGGGCTATCGCGCCCGGGTGCCTGGCGGATATAGTCACTTTCGCCGATATGCGCGATCTGCGTGTGTCTCGCGCCTTTGCTTCCGGGCGGCTGGTCGCCGAGGAAGGGCGCATGGTGGGGCCGCAAAGCAACAGCACCAAGCCGCCGCCCAACCGGGTGTTGGCCTCCGGTCTTACTGAAACCGCGTTCGAGATACCCGCCAAAGGTACGCAGGCGCGGGTCATCCAGGTCATCCCGGAGCAGATTATCACTCGCTCTATCATCGAAGCGGTGGACATTGAGGACGGGCAAGTAATGGCCTCTCCTGAGCGCGATATACTGAAGATAGCGGTGGTCGAGCGGCACACCGGCACCGGCAATGTCGGGGTGGGCCTGGTAAGGGGCTTCGGTATGACAAGGGGCGCGTTGGCATCCAGCATCGCGCACGACTCGCATAACGTGGTGGTAGTGGGCACAACCAGCCGGGAGATGCTGTTGGCAGCACGCACGGTCGCGGACATGGGTGGCGGCATCTGCGCCGTCATGGGAAGCGACGTGCTGGGCCGGTTCCCGTTGCCCGTTGCGGGCTTGATGTCCGACCGGCCACTTGAGGACGCCAGGAACGCCATGTCACAGTTGCTGAATGCCGCCCGGTCCCTCGGCTGCGCATTGCCTAACCCCTACATGGCGATGGCCTTCCTGGCTCTGCCCGTTATCCCCGAACTGAAGATTACCGACAAGGGGCTGGTTGACGTGGTAGCCTTCCAGCTCTGCCCTCTGTTCGTGTAGCGATGCGATACACCTGCCCAAGCGTAACAAAATAAAGACAAGCATAGAACCAGAGGATAATTCTATGCATGTTTTTATAA
>JBBSGN010000332.1:0-4300 GCA_038254085.1 Chloroflexia bacterium
AGGCGCCGCCCCAACAACGGGCGCAATATCTGAAACGCCCACCGCGAAACCGGCCCCTACTAACACCGCCGTACTTGTGGGCGACCCAAACGCCAAACTGCTGATTAACGGCGCGGGGGCTACTTTTCCTGTGCCGATCTATACCAAGTGGTTCGCCACTTACGTGACTGTAGACCCCACCGTGCGCTTCAACTACCAACCGATAGGCAGCGGCGCGGGCATACAACAGATACAGAATCAGACCGTAGATTTTGGCGGCACCGACGCGCCCATGAGCGACGCGCAGCTTCAGGGTGCTAAAGGCGGGGAACTGTACCACATACCTACTGTGGCGGGTGCCGTCGCCGTCATTTATAACCTTCCCGGTGTCAGGAGCGGTCTCAAACTCGATGGCGAGACGTTGGCGAACATCTTCCTCGGCAAGATCACCAGTTGGGATGATCCCGCTATCAAGGGCCAGAACGCTGAAATGGCGGACAACCTGAAGGGCGACATAGCCATCGTCCACCGCTCGGACGGATCGGGCACTACTAACATCTTCACCGACTATCTTAGCACTGTGAGCAGCGATTGGAAGAGAAGTGTAGGCAAGGGCACTTCCGTCAAGTGGCCCGCAGGACTGGGTGCAAGGGGTAACGCTGGCGTGGCAGGACTGGTACAGCAGACCCCAGGCGGCGTTGGTTACGTCGAGCTTGCCTACGCCAAGCAAAACAAGCTGACTTATGCCCTCGTCAAGAACGGAGCCGGTGAGTTCATCGAGCCTACCCTCGATGCGACCACGCTGGCCGCCGAGGGCGTGACCAGTGTGCCTGACGACCTGCGCCTGTCTATAGTGAACAGCAACAAGCCAGGCTCGTACCCCATTGCTGGGTTTACTTACCTGCTCGTCTATAAGAACCAGAAAGATGCTGAGAAGGGCGTTGGTCTAGCGAAGTTTCTCTGGTGGGCCATCCACGATGGCGAGAGCCTCGCCAAAACTCTGGACTATGCCCCGTTACCCCCCGGCATGGTGAAGCGTACCGAGGACAAGATCAAGGCGCTCGATTGCTCTGGCAGTCCTTGCTACAAGTGAAACGTGATGCGTGAATTAGCTTCTCACGTATCACGTTTCACGCCCTAGTCCATGAAAATCTCCCGCCTTTCTGACAAAGCATTCATCATCGTCACTAGAGTGCTGGCGACTATGGTGTTGCTGGCTACTGTTGGCATTCTTATTGGCACCTACAAGGGGGCAAGCCTGAGCCTTAACACCTTTGGGCTGGGCTTTATTACCGGACTGAACTGGGACCCTGTGCAAGAGGTGTTCGGTGCGCTGCCTTTCATCTACGGCACGCTTGTTACCTCGCTGATTGCGCTTCTGCTATCCGGGTTAGTGGGCGTGGGCGCGGCCATCTTCCTCGCCGAGTTGGCCCCGTCATGGCTGCGTACCCCACTATCGTTCATGGTGGAGTTATTGGCGGCCATCCCCAGCATTGTCTACGGAATCTGGGGCCTGTTCGTTTTCGCTCCGTTCCTAAGGCAGAACGTGGTGCCCGGTCTGAAGGCTATGCTAGGTTGGACCGGACTGTTTCAAGGGGCGTTCTACGGGCCGTCACTGCTCACCGCTTCGTTGATACTGTCGCTGATGGTGCTGCCTATCGTCACAGCGGTCAGCCGTGATGTGCTCATGTCGGTGCCCGACAGCCAGCGTGAAGCCATGCTGGGACTAGGGGCTACGCGCTGGGAGACCATCCGGCGTGCGGTGTTGCCCTACGCCCGTTCGGGCATCGTGGGCGCGCTTATCCTGGGCCTGGGAAGGGCGGTGGGCGAGACTATGGCCGTTACCATCGTTATCGGCAACCGCTCGGAGATCGTGACCAACTTGCTCAAACCGGGCAACACCATGGCAAGCGTGATTGCCAACGAATTCGCCGAGGCTGCTACGCCGCTGTACCAGAGCGCATTGGTCGAGATTGCCCTACTGCTGTTCGTTATTACCCTGGTCGTCAACATCTTTGCCCGCCTGTTAGTATGGCGCGCAGAGCGCGGTATGCAGGGCACGGTGAGGGTGTAATGTGAGATCTGAAGGGTATCTACTAATGGGCGAGCAGCGTGCAATCGCAGCCAACCTACAAACGCGCCGGTTAGTCAATAGAGTCATGCTCACTATGGCGGCCATATCTATTTTGGTCGTGGTAGCGCCGCTCATTCTGGTGCTGGCCTGGGTAACGATGCAAGGCCTCCCAGCCCTCAACCTCGATTTCTTTACCAGGCTGCCCGGTTCGCCCGATGACCCTCACACGGGGTTTGCCAACGGCATAGTGGGTACGCTCATACTACTGGCGATTTCCAGCTTGATTAGCGTACCGGTAGGCATCGGGGCGGGTATCTACCTATCGGAGTTTGGCGGGAGCAAGTTCAACACTGTGCTACGTTTTGCCACTGATGTGCTAAGTGGCGTGCCTTCGATCAGCATCGGTGTCTTCGTCTACGCCTGGCTGGTGCAGCCCACCCGCACGTTCAGCGCGTGGGCGGGAGGGATAGCTCTCGCGCTCATCATGATACCGTTGATTATTCGCTCTACGGAGGAGATGTTACGTCTTGTGCCCCAATCAATACGTGAAGCCGCGCTCGCGCTGGGCGCGCCGGTGTGGCGCACGGTGCTGAGATACGCCCTGCCTGTTGCGCTGCCTGGCGTTGTCACCGGCATATTGTTGGCGATGGCCCGCGCCGCAGGCGAGACGGCACCACTTCTGTTCACCGCTTTGGGTAACAATCAATGGTCCACCAGCCTGAATGAGCCGGTGGCGGCCTTGACGTTGCAAGTTTACTTCGGCGCACAAAGCGCCTATGAAATCCAAAAACGGCAGGCATGGGGAGGGGCATTGGTGCTGGTCATCTTGGTACTGGTCACCAGCCTCCTCTCCCGGCTTGCCATTAGGAGGGTGTATGCGCTCTAGAAAAGATTGCATCATCGAGTTTGCGCCCGCCCGCCAGCAAGATGGTGATGGCCGAGGCGTTCTTGTTCAGATGCCCGCAACCACAACGCCCGCGCCTGCCTCTGGCCCACAGGCGAATGACGAATATCAGGGCCTGGAGATAAAGGACCTCAACGCCTGGTACGGGCACTTCCTCGCAATCCGCGACATCAGCCTGAACGCCAGGCCCCGCACTATTACGGCGTTGATTGGCCCGTCGGGTTCGGGTAAGTCTACGTTTCTGCGCTGTCTAAACCGAATGCATGAGGTGGTACCCGGAGCGCGGGCCACAGGCCAGGTCTGGTTCGATGGGCAGAACATCCTCGACCCGAAGATTGATCCCGTGCTGGTGCGCCGTCGCATCGGTATGGTCTTTCAGAAGCCCAACCCTTTTCCGACCAAGTCTATATTCGAGAACGTAGCAGCCGGATTACGCATCCAAGGTGTGCCGCGTAAGATGATTAGCGAGCGCGTAGAGCGCAGTCTACAGCAGGCAGCCCTCTGGGATGAGGTCAAGGATAAACTAGACGCACCAGGCACGGCGCTATCGGGCGGGCAGCAACAGCGCCTTTGCATCGCCCGCGCTCTTGCCGTCGAACCTGAGATTATCTTGATGGACGAGCCTGCCTCGGCTCTGGACCCCATCGCCACGCTCAAGATCGAAGACTTGATGCTGTCGCTAAAGGACCGTTATACCATTGTGATTGTGACCCACAACATGCAGCAGGCCGCTCGTGTATCTAAGTATACCGGCGTCTTTATGATGGCCGCCGACCGCGCGGGCGAGCTAGTCGAGCTAGGCGAGACTCGCCAGATATTCACCAACCCCAAGGATGAGCGCACCGAAGCCTATATCACTGGACGCATTGGATGAGTTACGAGTTACGAGTTACAAATTACCAATCGCTTGGTTCAATTCATAATTCGTAACTGGAGGAACGACATGACACGCGAGGCTTTTCAAGGCCAGTTGCGCGAGATACAAGACTTGATGCTCCTCATGGGGAGCATGGTAGACGAGGCAATGGATAGGGCCGTATTGGCCTTACGCACGCGCGATCTGACGCTTGCTCGACAGGTTGTCCAGGATGACGAGAAGATCAACGAGCAACGCTTCGAGATAGAGGACCAATGTCTCTTGTTAATTGCCACTCAGGCGCCTATGGCATCGGACCTGCGCGTGCTGGCGGCTGCTCTGAATATAATCACCGACCTCGAACGTATGGCCGACCATGCGGCGGGTATAGCCAAGATCGCGATCATGATCGGTAATGAACCGCCACTCAAACCGTTGATTGACATACCTCGCATGTCCGAGATTGCCCGCGAAATGCTCCAAGCCA
>JBBSGN010000333.1:0-4299 GCA_038254085.1 Chloroflexia bacterium
CCTTTGCCCCCGAAGTAGTCATCGAGGCCCAACGTCGCCACCTGCTCTTCACCTTCAAGCCGGTACAGGTCAATATGATATAGACGCTGTCGGTTGCTCTTGTATTCGTTTATCAAAGTGAAAGTGGGCGAGTTCACATAGCGGCTGTCTATGCCTAGTCCCCTGGCGATCCCCTGCGTAAAAGTGGTCTTACCCGATCCGAACTCGCCCTCAAGCAGCAGCACGTCGCCCGGTTCAAGCAGCTTGCCGAGGTGCGCCCCCAGCCGCCGTGTCTGCTCGGCCCCGTGGCTGACAATGTCTAAATCTGCGCCTGCTGCCATATCGGATAATGCGTAATGCGTAAAACGTAATGCGTAACCCTTACGTTTTACGTTTTACGAAGATAGCACTCGTTTGTAAACTTCTGCCGTCTCGCGGGCGGTACACTCCCAGCTGAACTTGCTCGCCTGCGCCAGGCCCTGCGCGCTCATTTGGCCCGCGACCTCCTGGTTGGAGAGGAGTAATCGGATCGTGCCTGACCACGCGCTTACATCGTCGGGGTCGAGCAGGAAACCCGCATCGCCAACCACCTCCGGCAAGGCCGACGTGTCGGCGGCGATGACGGGTGTGCCACAGGCCATAGCCTCAAGCGGCGGGAGGCCGAAGCCTTCGTAGCGCGACGGGTATGCAAACACGCTAGCGGTATTATACCACAGGGGTAGCTCTTCGTCAGGCACGCGACCCAGGAAACGCACCCGCCTCGTTGCCGCCAACCCCGACTGCTCGACGGTGGCGAATATCTCGTCGTAATACCACCCTTTGCCCCCTCCGATCACCAGCGTAACGTCTTGAAATGCCGCATCTTCCGCGATGGACTTGAAGGCACGTAGCAGCAGGGCGATGTTCTTCCGAGGCTCCAGCGTGCCCACGTAGAACACTACGCGGCCTGGCAGACTCTTCTCGCGTCTAAATCGTTCGACTTCGCCCTGCGGCATCGGCATAAACTGCGTCCCTACTCCGTTGTAGACCGTCGTCACTTTGGCGAATGGCACGCCGAGGAGGTTGGTAATATCGCGGCGCGTGGCCTCGGATACCGCGATAAGGTGGGCCGCATGGCGTGCCGACCAGCCCGTCATAGCCGTCAGATAAAGGCGCTTGGCCGGGTGGAAGCTGCCTGGATAGCGGAGGAAAGCCAGGTCGTGTATAGTGACCACCACTGGGCAGGGGCTGATGAAGGGCCGAACATTGACGGGGCAGTGGAGCAAATCGAGTTTCTTCTGAGCCGCCGCAAAAGGCAGCGCCAGTTGCTCCCACGCGATACGCACCGGTGCCCGGACCGTGGGGAAGCGGCTACGCGAGAGCCGCAAGTTGGGCGGTTTCGCGGCTATGAATTCGCCCGATACAGGGCTATTACCGACGAACGCGGTGAAATTGTCCTGCGGGAGCACGCCCGGCACCCGCGTTACTAGCTCGTAAATATGTCTGCTGAGACCCGCCTGGCGGTAATTAGAGGTGAACGCCAGCAGGTGAGCATTTATCCCAATTCGCATACGGACGATTATAGCCGACCCAGCCCGGCATAGCCAAATCAGGGCGAACGCGGCCCTGCTCCCTCTTGTCGCTAAACCCTCAGCAGCTGCCGGACAGTAACCGTCCTTTGCCCGTTTGACACAACCCACTGCCCCCTCTTATACTCATTACCTGCGAGAGTCCCACATGAAACCTCAGAGGCCGCACAATTGAAGCTAACCTCTTCGATAGAGCACAGATTATATACCAGCGCATCTGAGCCTGCTGCCATTGGGTTGAGCCTACTCAGCCAAAGGGAAGTGCTGGCCGCAATCATATTGCTGGTGCTGGCTGTGGCAGCCGACCGCTTCAGTGTAAGCGCCGCCGGCACCAACTTTCGCACCGAGCTTATCGCCGGTGGCCTTCTCGCGGCGTGGCTCCTCTTCCGCAGCCGGGGCACGGCCCTGCGCGGCGTGGGGCTTATCGAGTTGTGCCTGCTCGGTTGGCTGGCCGCCAACATCGTCTCCTCGGCGCTCTTCTCGCCATCCCCTAAAGAGAGCCTCAAGTACGCCCTCATAATCGCCGGCCTCATCACGATTTACGGCGCGGCCATTATGCTCTTACGCTCTCAGCAGGCGATAAAATGGGCTGCTATCGCCTGGGTAGCGGTCGGCGCGGGCGTGGCCTTCTTCGGCCTCATATCTGCGCTTCTCTATACCTTCTTTGGTTCGACGGCAGGCATCAACCTGGAACGCTTCTATCATGATGGCATCTTCATCATAACCCCCAAAGTGCAAAGCGTTATATGGGAACCGAATATATTCGGCAGCTATTCGCTCACCGTCGCCTCACTCGCCTTCGCCCTTAGCCTGTCGCCCGCCTTCCAGTCCTCCTCCCACCAACGATGGCTTCGCTTCGCCGTAGTCTGCGCCTGTTGCGGCGTGATGTTGAGCGTAACCCGCACCGTCTGGATAATCGCCCCCCTTCTGCTGCTCCTCCTCGCTGCCCTGAGCCTTTGGCTGAAACTGACGAGCGTGCGGCAAATACTGGTTGGGCTGGTCACACCAGCCGCATTGGGAGTAGTGATCGGCCTGGTGGTCGGTAGCTTCATGATGCCCACTCTCAGTTGGAAAATCACCGACCCCTGGGACCTCACCTACGAACAGGTCACGCGGTCCGTGCCCTACCTGCTCAAGGGGCAGGAGCCTCCCGCACAGATCACGGGCAAGCAGCCAGTCACCCCTGTCGTGCCCAACGCCTCCGGCCCCTCGGCCCCCGTCACCAAAGGCTCAACTATCGGTGACAAGGTACAAGACACTGTGTCGCCCGCCACCGCGCCTTCTCTGCAAATCCGTAACGGCGTCTATGCTCAGGCATTACAAGATTGGCGGCGCCGGCCCCTGCTTGGTTGGGGCGCAGGCTCCTTCTCAATCCTCCACCCGCCTGAGCCGGGCGGCGCTTTCTGGGTAGCCAACCTGGAGCTTCACGTGCTATTCGACACCGGCATCGTGGGCCTGGCTTTCCTGGCCGTTGCTTTTGGCGTCGCAGGCCGGCGTGCCGTGCGCGTGCTGCGCTCTCCCCGGTCCTCTTGGGAACCCTGTACCACCTACTTCATCCTGTTCGGCCTGGCGCTGGGTGGCCTCGGTTTGTTGGCCGCTTACCAGGTAACAGAGGGCACCTGGCTCGGCTTCACATGGGTGTTCTTCGCCATGCTCGTAGCCGCCGCCCGCTACGCTCCCCCGGTTAAAGATGTCCCTGCCCCCTAACGCTCCTGAGCTAGACTACGCCCTCGCCCTCCCCGAACCGGATGCGCTTTCTGGCCCCTCTCCACCCATAACCGCAATCCAGCATCGCACCCTGCGTGGCGTTGTCAACATGGCTGGCCGCGAAGTCGTTGTCAAGCTACTGGCCCTGGCCGGAGGCGTCTTCCTGGCTCGCCTACTCGACCCCGCGACATTTGGCCTGTTCGCCACCGCCAACTTCGCCCTCAGCGCCTTCGTCCTCTTCAGCGAGTTAGGGCTTGGCGCCTCATTTGTGCTTGGCCGCGATGCTATCTCCCGCCGCGATCTCGACGCGCTGTTCACATTCCAACTGGTCTGCGTGTCTCTCATCTCTGCCACTATATTCCTGGCCGCGCCCCTTTTCGCCACGGCTTATGGCTTACCGGGCGCCGCCTGGGTGGTGCGGGCGCTCGCCGCCGCGTTCGTGCTGGTCTCTTTACGCAGCACGCCCGCCATCGTATCCGTGCGCCAACTCGCCTATGGCCCCATTGTTATGTCCGAGCTAGCAGGCCAATCAGCCTACTGGCTCGTGGCCGTAGTCGCCGCCTTTGCTGGCCTCGGCGTGTGGAGCGTCGTGCTGGCTGTCCTCGTCGCCGCGACCATGTACACTCTGGCGCTTTACGCCCGCGCCCGTTGCCGGTTCGCGCTCAACTTCGACTGGCGCTCGGTTCGCCCCAACGCCCTCTTCGGCCTGATGTACCAGAGCCAGCTTGCCTCCAGCTTCGCCAAATATATGATGCTGCCACTGCTCGGCGGCCTCGCCTTCGGGGCCACAGCCGTCGGCTATGCCACCTGGGCGCAACAACTGGCCGTCGTGCCCCAGCAACTAAGTCAGTTGGTGTCGCGCGTCAGCTACCCCGCCTTCGCCCGCCTGCAAGATGACCGAACTGCTCTAGTCACAACGGTTGCCTCCACCCTCAGATGGGTTTGTAACATCTCTCTGCCCGCTTTCGCTGTGTTGGTCGGGCTGGCCCCCCAGATCGTCCAGTACATCTACGGCCCCAAGTGGACCCCCCCCCCCCCCTGCCCG
>JBBSGN010000334.1:0-4294 GCA_038254085.1 Chloroflexia bacterium
AAGCATATTCCGAGATATAGTTGGCGGCATCATTGGCAAACTCAACCGTGCGGAGCAGTTCGTTCGCTTGCTCAGGAGTAGGTTCAAGTTTGACGGCAACGGTCAACTTCATACCTCTATTATACACCTTTTCTCAAGACTTGAAAAGAAGGAGGAAAAAGGTCGCTTCCTCCCCATAGCTGAAGCTAGGGGTCTCTGCGTCTCTAATATTCGATGAATGAATAATGACGAATGACAAATGATAGCCCACCACCCGCCGTCTAGGGGTTGCCCTTCAGAGTAAAGACCTGCACGTTGCTGTTGATGCGGTCTAGCACGTATACCCGCCCGCCCGGCCCAACCGCTATTCCGCTGGGCGCTCGGAACTGGCCTGCATCGCCGCCCGGTTCCCCAAAGTAGCTGATAGCGCCTGTGCCCAGGTCCAGTACCGCGACGCGCTGGCGGTCGGAGTCGCTCATATATATCTTCGAGCCGTCGGGGCTGATAGCCAACTTGCTTGCGCCCCCGTCATCCCGGCCCACCTGCACGGGCCACTGCTTAATAATAGCGCCATCCGGTGAAAACTCCACTATTCGGTCGTACAGGTCTATAGTATATAGCTTACCCGCGACCCCAGGCGCTACCACTGCGTCTACCGGCTGCTCCAGCTTGCGTGCCCCTTGTTGCGTGCCGTCTGCTCCTGTATACTCCTTTGACGGGCTATTATCCGCAGGCAATTTTAGCACACGGCTCCGCCCGGTGTCGGCTATATACACGCTGCCGTCCGGCCCGAGCGCGATGCCGTTAGGCCCGTACAGGCCCAGCGCTTGCTGCTCATATGCGCGCAGGAACTGACCTGTGTTGCTGAAGACCTGCACCCTACCGGGGACGTCCAGCACGTAAACCGTGCCGTCATCCTTCACCACCACGTCCTTGATGTCGCCGAACTCGCCGTGCTGCGGGTTCTGCTCCTTGCCTGCGGCGGGGCCTTTGCCCCATGCGCGTAGTATTTTACCATCCGGCGCAAACACTACAATGCGGTGGTTGCCCCTATCGCCGACATAAACGTTGCCCGCTTTATCCGCCGCCACCCCGCGAGGCATGGACAGGCCCGTGCCAGTGCCTATAACTATATCAGGCGACAGCTTCGATGGCGGCTTGGCCGGAGCAAGCTGCACGGGGGGCGGCTCGGCGGCCTGGTCAGGCGGGACGATGCCGCCATCAGTGCGCAATGCGCTAGGCCCAATTAGTGTATGCTGCCCTCCGGGCGGCGTCCAGAAGGCCTCCAGGTAGCCGGTGCCCGCGTTGTGATTATATCGCAATTCGTAGCGGTGCGGCCCCGTATCCAGGTCCACTTGACCCGACGCGCTGTGCGCGTCGGCGCCACCCTTGATGTTGTTCACGACCACCTTATCGTCAACCAGCACAACACTGTCGCCGTTCGAGTTGACATCAAACGTGTAATGCCCTGTTTGGGGCGCGGTCAGAGTGCCCGTCCACACACCCTGAATCGATTCGCCACCCAGCGCGTCCGGCGTATGCCTGAACCCGAGGAAGCCGTCAATGCGCGCCTGCTGTACCTTTGACAGGGTGGCTGGCTCCTTGCTGGCGTCACCGAGCAAGTTGCCCGCGTACGAACGAATCTGCCCAAGCAGCCTCTTGCCCGGACCGTTCCAGATATACTCGCGGGGAATCGCAGCGAAAGCCGCGCCGCCCGCCGACCACTGCAACGATACTTTGGAGCTGCTATCGGCGAGTGTGCCGCTAACCTGTACATCGTGTGGCCCCTTCGCCAGCAGCAATTCGATCTCGGCATGCTTGGTGGAGCCGGTGGTAGTCAACACATTGGTGCCGTCAACAATCAGGTTGCCCGCACTGGGCGAATCGAGACTGAAGCGATAGCGCCCGAAAGACGGGGACACCAGCCCACCAGCCCAATTCGCCTTTACCGGGTATGAGAGGCCGTCGGGTGGGGCTTTGGCGGTGCCAAAGCCAGGTTCCTCCCTCTGGATGGCCGGGCCGCTGGCGGGCGTGTAGGTCGCCATGCTCACGCGCTGTGCGTCAATCTGCTCCTTTTTAACGCGGTAATAGATGAACAGATTGGGGCCTATGCCGTTCGAACCGTACACAAACGGCCCTTCTTCCCCACCTGGGTAGTACTCCTTGATAACGGGCAGATAGTGGCTATTAAGGCTCCACACCATGAACACTAGGTCGCGGTCGCCGTTGTTCACCACCGGCAGTTCGTTAGATGGGTTGATCATGTCTATGCCGTCGGTGCCGTGGTTGAGGAAACGGTTGTCACCGTGACCCCAATAGATCATGTGCATGCCCAGGTCGTAATACTTGGGCTTGGGCCGTCCCTCAGATGTCACCTTATCATTCATCTGCCGCACGAAATAGGCCTGCCCGGTCACTTCCGGGAAAGGCCAGGTAGCGACATAGCGCGTGAAGTAGTCGCTGTAGTTCTGGTTGCCCAGGTAGGCCAGCAACACGAGCAGCGCCAGGCCCGATAGCGCCTGCGCCACGCCCACGCGCAGGCGTGGCCGTCGCACGCGCGCCAGGTTCAGCCCGCCTATCACGTTCACGAACTCGGCGGTTACTTTGTTGAGTGGGATGGCCGCGAAGATCGCCAGCGTGGGCACCAGGCCCACCATGCGGGGCATGTATGGAGCGTCTATAGTCAGCACGCCACCGGCAAACACCGTAAGCCAGAACCAGATGGACAGCACCCCCATCCGCGTATCCCGCCACCGCCACAACGCCCAGGCAATCCCCAGTATAATTAGCATAGCCTCAATCGGTTTGGCGACAGGCTCGGCCGTGAACGTATAGAAGGAGCTTGCGTCGGCGCGGTACGTCAGTATCGAGAGGGTTGTGGTGGTCTGGCCCCAAATTGCACGCAGCCAGAAACCGTCATCACACAGGGTAGCGTGGCCTGCGTAGCATAGGCCAGGGAGGGCTGTACTTATGGGCGTCTTTTCAAAGACTACAGGCAACGCCGGGTATATGTCATTGGAGGTGGGCACGCGAAGCCCTATATAGAGCGGGCCGTGCGTGGCACCGTGCTGCGAGGCCATGCGGTCCGGGTTGTTGAAGATCAGCTTGTCGTTGGTGCGCGAGTTCATCTCGGCCTGATGGTCCACGAAGTAGGCCAGCCAGGGCGTGGCGAACGCCAAGCACGCAACGCCAAAGATGAGCAGTTGCCCGGTATAGCTCCAGACCCCGCGCGCCTGCGTCACTGCTGCCTGCCGCAACGCACGCAGCCTGCCGAGGTCGGGAGCGCGCTTGCGTAACTCTTTGTAAACGCCCGGCAGCCGCACAACAGGCAAAAGCACGAACAAATAGACGATCACGAGGGCCACCATGATAGGCGTGAGCCGCCCGCCGAAATAGAAATACATGGTCAGCATGAAGGCGTAGCCCGACCATATAAAGTCGAGCGTGCGCCTGCCGTGCAATCCCCTGAAGAGGAAGTAGAAGCCCGCAACCAGGAAGAAGGGGGTAGTTATATTGTTCAACCCTAGCTTGCTGAAATAAATAGACACGTCCATCACCGCCAGCAGCACACCCGCGATGATCGCCGTGCGTACTCCAAACCACAGGCGCACCAGCAAGTAGAAGGGCAGGAGCATCAGGGTGCCGAAGATGGTAGACATCATCCGCAGTCCGAACAGGCCCACTCCGAACACCTGCATTGACAGTGCCGCGCCCCAAAACGAGAAGTTGGGGTGGCTGAACCAACCCGTCATAAAGGGCGAGACGTGGTCCCCTTCGAGGATGCCGATGGCGTCCATGCCGGTCTCGCCTTCATCGCCGTGCATTCCGGTAGTCCAGTCGCCCAGGCGATAGAAGCGCAACGCGAAAGCAAGGGCTATAATGCCCACCACGATGGCGATTTCGACCCAGCGAGGGATGCGGAGGGCGGCGCGGTCCTCTACATCGTGTGCATCGTAATCATTCTCGCGCAGCACTTTGCGCCGCTCGCCCACAAAGGCGAGCAACAGGAGCAGCAGGCTTGCCACCCATCCAAGACCGCCCACCACCGAGAAGTAGTCGGCCCGTATCCGCCCCGCGCTATACAGGTTGAGGCCCAGCGCCGCAAAGGCCAGCAGGTAACGCGGCCATGGCCCGCCCAGCGCGGGATAGCGCGACACCAGCCTCTTCCAGAAGAAGACCTTGCGCCCTCTGCGGTTGGTACCGAGCACCGAGTAGTGGGTTCCGCGTTATGCCCCTTCCCCACGGTACGCACTAAACGGTTATCTTGGCCCCCCCCGCCCTGTGGGGGCCTTCTCCCGGGGGGGGCCCCGCCCCC
>JBBSGN010000335.1:0-4289 GCA_038254085.1 Chloroflexia bacterium
ACCTGTGGGCAACCACCGGCAGGCCCTTGTGTGCCACCTGGCAACCTACCATACTACCTGACCTACAACAACATCACGAGGGGGCAGACGAGCAAGATTGTGGCTAACACTTTCTTCCCGGTAAACTGCGCGCCCGGCGTGGTTGAGATCAAGGAGAACAAGTAGCGCGTTAGCCATTTCCTAGTTCTCGGTCAGCGAGTAGGCACACGCTGATTGGCACTGGGAATAGGTAACAAGTAAACAAAACAAGGGCCAACCTCGCTTTCTGTGGGGTTGGCCCTTGTTTTGTTTACGGAAACTGCTTTTGCGTTCAACTGTGGCAATCTTGCTGCACCCCGATTATTGACGGAACTATTATTCGTGTAACTGCTCTGGAGGTGGGTTTATATAGAGCAAAGTGAAGATGGGCGTGTTGCTTCACAAAAACCTTACTCTCTTGCAGAGCTTCATCTGGGGCAACAGAGCCGCCGAACTTAAGACGGACGGTAAGATTTTTAATGAGGCAACGGGTTCCTCGTCAGATGGGCGTGAGTTGTGTTATAATCGCTTTTCGAGTGGGCTTGTCCGAGTCTAGATGTGTTTGTTTGCTTGTGAGGGGAGGGGAACCGGCATGGTGCAGGAGAGTAACCCAGCGGAGATAGAAGGGTCGGGAGCGAACGAACCTCACGTGTATAGCGCACAGAGCCTTATGAGGCGGCTGGCGAAGGTGCGGGCCGGGATGGAGGAGATGGGGCTGGACAGCCTGCTGGTGTCGCACCCCGATAATCGCCGCTATTTGAGTGGATTTACGGGGCACGACGCGCCTCCGTTGGACACGGCGGGGTTCCTGCTGGTTGGGCGCGGTGATATGTGCCTGATTACCGATGGCCGTTATGATATTCAGGCGGGGCGAGAGCTTGTGCCTGAGTTGGGCATATCGGTGGTGGTGCGCCAGGGTAAGATTGCGCCCATCGTGGCCGAGCAGATACAGAAGCGCAACTTGAAGCGGATGGGTTTCGAGACGGCCCACCTGATACACATGTGGTGGCGAGTCATTGACAAGTCGCTGCCGGAGACGGAGCTTGTGGCGGTGCAGAAGCTAGTCGAGCCTTTGCGGTTGGTGAAGGACGAGGACGAACTGCGTATCCTGCGCCGGGCTATCGAGATTTCGGACAAGGCGTTCGACACAGTGAGCAAGCGGATAGAGCCGGGCATGACTGAGAAGCAGGTGGCCTGGGAGATAGAGAAGACGATGCGCGACCTGGGGGCCGAGGACCGGGCGTTCGAGACAATAGTGGCCGCCGGGCCGAACGGCGCGATGGCCCACGCGGTTCCTGGAGATAGGCCAATACAGGAAGGCGAGCCAATCGTGATTGACATGGGAGCCAGACTGAGCGGGTACAACTCGGATATGACTCGCACGCTGATTCTGGGCGAGCCGACCGATAAGTTCCGGGAGATATATAATACGGTGCTGAAGGCGCAGTTAGAGGCCGAGCGCAAGCTCAAGGCCGGCGTCGGCGGGATCGAGGGGGATGCTTTCACGCGGGACGTGATCACGGCGGCGGGGTATGGAGACCAGTATACGCACAGCACCGGGCACGGCATCGGGCTTGAGGTGCATGAAGGGCCGAGTCTGAGCAAGCTGTCGGAGGACACCATACCGGAGAACGCGGTGACGAGCGTGGAGCCTGGCATCTACATCGAAGGCTGGGGCGGAGTGCGTATAGAGGACCTGGTGCTTTTCCAGCCGGACAGCGTGGAAGTGCTGACGAAGGCTGAGAAAAGAGGGGAGTATGAATAAAACGTAATGCGTAAAACGTAAGGGCATTTTCTTACGTTTTACGTTTTATGAGTCTATAGAGCGGAGAAATTAAGATATGACAGTGACAACGGGCGAGCTTAGGAAAGGGTTGACTGTGCTCCTAGACGGGGAGATGTATAAGATCATGGATTGGGCGCACAATAAGCAGGGGCGGGGGAGCGCGGTGGTGCGACTGCAATTGAAGAATGTGCGCACGGGGTCGAATATAGAGCGGACGTTCCAGGCGGGGTCGAAGTTCGAGGACGTGCGGTTGGAGCGACGGCCCATACAATTCATGTATACCGACGGGGACCAGTATAATTTCATGGACCCGGTGACTTACGAGCAGTTTACGGTGGCGCAGAGTGTGCTGGGCAACTCGATGGACTTCATCAAAGAAGGCGACACGGTGGACGTGCTGGTGTATAACGACGAGATCGTTGAAGTGGACTTACCGGCTGCCGTGGTGTTGCAGATAACCGAGAGCGAGCCAGGTGTGAAGGGTGACACGGCTACCGGCGCGACCAAGCCCGCCAAGCTGGAAACTGGCATCAGCGTGAACGTGCCCCTGTTCGTCAATGAAGGCGACCGGATAAAGGTGGATACGCGGTCGGGGAAGTATTTGGAGCGAGTGTAGAGTAAAGCGTAAAACGTAAGGAGTGAGAACAGCCCTTACGTTTTACGCTTTACGCAATACGAAGGGCGGGAGTATGGTGCGGCTTCCAGAGAAGGGAGAGAACGAGAGCCGAGGGGAAGCGCCTAGCCTGACGGCATTGAGCCAGGAGGTGAAGGAGTTGGTGCGGCTTATTTCGGCCACCGACATACAGGAGCTTCACCTAGAGAGCGGCGAGGTGCGGATCGTGATCAAGCGTGGGGGGCAGGTTTCGGCCTATTCCAGCCCTGTGTACACGCCGCCATCCGCGCTGCCTACGCCCGAAGCGTCCAGCCCGATCAACCTGATCGGCCATAGCCCGGCGCATGGCGCCCACGGGGGGGAGATAGCGTTGGGTGTAGGGGAGCAGTTTATCGTCGCACCAATGCTTGGCACATTCTACGCAGCTCCGTCGCCCGACTCCGACCCATTTGTTGCAGAGGGAGATATGGTCGAGCCTGGGCAGTCGGTAGGCATCATTGAGGCTATGAAGATGATGAACGAGATTGAGTCGGACGTGGGAGGCCGCATCACGCGGGTCTTGGTGCAAAACGCCGAGCCGGTCGAATACGGCCAGCCGTTGATGGTGGTAGAAACGGACACGTAAAGCGTAAAACGTGAGGGCTTGTTTCTTACGTTTCACGTTTTACGTTTTACGTCATGAGTCTGCGCAAGATTGCCCTCGGTATTATCGTAAGCGGCGTTTGCCTCTATTTTGTGTTTCGGGGCGTGCGGTGGGACGAGGTCTGGGGGCACCTGGGACAGGTGAACCCGCCGCTGTTTTTGCTTTCGATGCTGCTTATGCTGGCGGCGTATTTCCTCATGGCCTGGCGGTGGCAGCACCTGCTCGACCCTCTGGAAATTCCCGCCTCGATGGGCAGCGAGAACGATACGCCGGGTAAAGGAATACGCCACCATGTGAGCCTGTTCAGCCTGTACGGCAAGGTGATGACGGGCTATTTTTTTAACTCCTTCTTCCCGGCGCGGGCGGGCGATCTCGTGCGGGCGTATTTACTTGGGCGCAGAACGGGGCTTCGCAAGACGACGGTGCTTGCCACTATCGTTATCGAGAAGGCGTTTGATGGGACGGCCCTGCTGCTGATGCTGCTGGTCAGTCTGGTATTGCTGCCGCCTCTCGCGGCATCGGCGTCGGTGAGGCTGTCGCCTGATTTGCTGGCGTGGGCGGCTGGGGGCGGCTTGGTGGCGGCTGTCGTGGGGCTGGTACTGTTTTATAGGCACAGCGACCGGCTGGCACGCTTCATCGAGAGGGTGATGTCTCTTCTGCCCTTCCCTGATAAGCTGAGGCAGATGGCGGTGCGGCTGGTTGAGACCTTCGCGGGCGGGATGCACGTCTTCAAAAGCCCGCGACCGCTGATTAGCGCGGCGCTCATTTCGGTTGCCGTGTGGGTGGTGGTGGCGTTGATGTTCCTGGTGGGTGTGGCCTCGTTCAGGTCGGCATTCCCGGCGGAGTTGACGGGGATGGCCGGGCTACTCTTTCTGACGGCGGTGGTGGACCTGGGGTTGTTGGTTCCCGCGCTGCCAGGCAATTTAGGCACGTATGAGGCGCTGGTCATCGCGTGCATGGCGGTCTTTGGGGTGGATAAAGAGCTTGCAGTGGCGTTCGCGCTGATATTTCACGTGGGGCAGTTGGTGACGACGCTGATTGTGGGCCTGATCGCGTTTTGGACGCAGAACTTCTCGCTTTCCGAATTGAGGCCGGTAGAAGAAGCGGCGGAGCAGGACGCCGAGACGGCGCTGGCCGACCCCGCTTTATAAAGTAAACGTAAGCCAAAAGACCGCCAACCGAGGCGGTCTTTTGGCTTACGTTTACTTACTTTCAAGGTTTAGCGTTAG
>JBBSGN010000336.1:0-4285 GCA_038254085.1 Chloroflexia bacterium
AGTGCACAGGGTCTATTCAAAGTCAGAAAAGGAGCCAAGGGCAGCGAGAACAAGGTGAGGACGAGCAGCGAAGTAGCGGCAAGCCTTGGCTATGTTTACCGCTCCTAGCACCCTGAGTAGACTGATTGCGGTGTTGCGAAGAGCGGCCATTACATGCGGTATGTGGCCACTTCGCACTGTGGAGCGGTCCTCGTCAAAGGTGACGTCCCGGACCCAATGAAGTTTGTTTTCTATGTGCCAGTGTTCTTTCCACGCTTGCAGTAGTTGTGCAGGGGTAGCTCTCTCTGCTGATAGGGAGGTGATTGCATAGGCGGTATCCACCGTTGTGCGTCCTGTTTTCTTGTTCGTTATCGTTCGCTTGATTTGCAACACCTGCCCTAAGCCAGGCCACAGGTCATCATCAGGGGTAGTGCCACGATAACACTCGTTCAAGGCCAACGAAGTGCGAAGCACCCGCTCTTCTATTCGGTTACCATGCATGATTACCTCTCGCACAGAGCGTTCAGACGCCAGTTCCTGTGGGGTTAGCTCCAGCAGGTGGGGAGCCTCAAACACAGCCTCTATCTCCTCCCGCAACAAGGGTTGGTTATCTTTGACCACCAGCAGGTAATCACCATCATGCTCCACTATCATCTTGACTATCTTGCGCTGAGTGAGCAGTGCGTCTGCGGTGATTACCTTTCCGCGTAGCACCAGATTGGCAAGCAGATCAAGGGAGGCGTTGATCTCATTGGTCTTATCGTCAACCGCTGTCTGGCCCAACACCACACCAACACGCTGGTGCAGTGCGCTCAACAGATGAGCGTTTGCAGCTCCTTGCTTGCGGCTGCCACGCAAGGACTTGCCGTCAACGGCAACTCCCTCCCACTCCCCGGCTCCGTCGGCTTGGGTACTCAAAGCCTGGAGCAGCGATTCAGCCCAAAATGCAAGTTTAGCTTCCAGCACCTCGACATTTATTCCTGAGAAGATGCGGTGTATGGTCGATTGGCTGGGTGCCTTAGCACGCTTGAAGCCCAAGCGCATGAGCCACTCGGACCCGTAGTTAGTGCCCCACTCGGCGATAGCGCTTTGAGAGCGGTAGCCACACATCATGGCGGCACAGGACAACAGTAACACCGCTAACAGCGGGTGTTGTTTACCCCTGGCTTTGCGAAAATCAGGTATCTCAGCTAGAATCTCCATCAGGGAGGGCACTTCGAAGTTGTCCCTCACGGGCACCGAGGTGTTCATGCGTTTCTCCTTTAGATTTGTGGTGTAGTTACCTTATTCTAAAGGAGAACGCCCTCCTTGTCTGACTTTGAATAGACCCTGCCGACCATGTTTTCCACTTGCATTACATACATTCGTATGCTATAATAATCTTGCCGTCACGCTTGGCTTAGTATAGCGTGGGGAGATGCCAGAGAGGTCGAATGGGGCCGCCTGCTAAGCGGTTAAGCGGTAATTAAGCTGCTTCTAGGGTTCGAATCCCTATCTCCCCGCTCCCGCCCGCGTTATTCCTGGCAACTACTTAGAAGTCCATTATTTCGTTTCTTTAGCATTTCGTTTCTCCGGACTCTGCGTATGCGCCACCGGGCCGTCCTGCCCGGTGAGGACCAAAACGAACTAGCCCCCAAAATCCATCCTAACTTCAACACGCAGGTCTTTACCTGCCTACCCGACGCCTGTACTCTCGCGCTATGCTCTATCATACGCAGGCGCTTTGGCTAACCTTTATAGCCTTGAGTCTATCTTCCCAAGCTTAGCCGGCACTCACAGCGGCTCGCCCAAGGCTACTCACTAGTTACAATGCGGACCTAGCCAAAGTAGATAACCACACAGTAGTCGCAAAATCTACAAAAACGAGGAGACAAAGAAGTCTATGGCCGAGGAGATGGAGCGAAATCTCGCCCTTGAGCTTGTCAGGGTCACGGAGGCTGCGGCCCTAGCAGCCGGGCGATGGATGGGCAGGGGAGATAAGAACGGTGCGGACGGTGCGGCGGTTGACGCAATGCGCCGCACATTGGCTCGAATTGACATGGACGGCGTGGTCGTGATCGGCGAAGGCGAGAAGGACGAAGCGCCCATGCTGTACATAGGCGAGGAGATCGGCAACGGCCGCCCGCCCCATGTGGACATAGCGGTGGACCCAATTGATGGCACGCGGCTTCTGGCGCTCGGTATGCCGGGTGCGGTGGCGGTGGTGGCTCTGGCGGCGCGTGGCACAATGTACAGCGCGCCTCCCGGTATCTTCTATCTGGAGAAGATAGCGGTTGGTCCTGCCGCCAAAGGGACTATAGACATCCGCAAAAGCGTAGCCGACAATGTTACTTCGGTGTGCAGGAGCTTGGAGCGTGAAGCGGGCAATATCTCCGTAATGGTACTGGATAGGCCCCGCCATCAACAGCTTATCAAAGAGATCAGGGCAACGGGCGCTCGCGTCAGGCTCATACCGGATGGCGACGTTGCGGGAGCTATCGCCGCCGCCGAGGAGGGCACCGGCGTGGACATGCTGATGGGCATCGGCGGCGCGCCCGAAGCAGTGGTGGCCGCCTGCGCCCTCAAAGCGATGGGCGGCGACATGCAGTGCAAGCTCTATTTCAGAAACGAGGACGAGCGGCGCACAGCAGAGGCTAACAGCGTGGATATAGAAGCCGTGCTGACCATAAACGATTTAGTAAAGAGCGACGACGTGTTCTTCGCGGCCACCGGCATCACCGACGGCGAGCTGTTGCGCGGCGTTCGCTACAGAAGGGGCGGAGCTGTCACCGCTTCGGTGGTTATGCGCTCTAAAAGCGGCACGATTAGGTACATACAAAGCATTCACCACGAGGACAAACTGTCTCAAATAGTAGAGATGTAGTCGGGTAATAGGTGTTGGGTGATGAGTGATAGGCGTTAGTGCCTCTTACTAATCCCAACACCCATCACCCAATACCCATTACCCAAAGGAATAGATATGGAAAGAAGACAAAACAACAGAGGAAATGGTTATACGAGGACAGCCAGGCCCCGTCGTGAGCGGATGATCACTGCGGATGGGCAGGGGCCGGTGCAGACGCCTGCCCAGTTGCAGGCACAGGCACAAGCACAGACACAGGCGCACGCCCAGGCTATCGCGCAGGTAGTAGGCGCGGGCGGCGACTCGCAGCTGGCTCTCACCCTGGCCGACCTGGAGAACCGTAGCCTGGACGAATTGCAAGACATGGCTAAAGAGTTGGACGTTTCAAGCTTCAGCCGCTTGAAAAAACAAGACCTGGCCTTCCGCATCTTGCAGGCCCAAACCGAGCAGCAAGGGAATATCTTCAAGAAGGGCATACTTGATATTATGGAGGACGGCTTCGGCTTCCTGCGTCTGTCGGGTTACCTCCCTCACCCTACCGACGTATACGTAAGCCAAAGCCAGATACGCCGCTTCGGCCTCAGAACGGGCGACGAAGTGGTGGGCCAGGTGAGACCGCCCAAAGAGGGTGAAAAGTACTTTAGCCTCCTGCGCGTAGAGGCGGTGAACGGGCAGGACGCCGAGACCGCCAAGCGAAGGCCCCACTTCGGCGATCTGACCCCAGTATTCCCTACCCAGATGCTCGACCTGGAGACCACAGCGCCTGTGCTGCCCACGCGACTTCTCAACCTGGTCGCGCCGATAGGCCGAGGCCAGCGTGGGCTGATCGTTTCTCCGCCCAAAGCGGGCAAGACGATGCTCCTCAAGGCCATCGCCAACGGCATCGCCACCAATTATGCCAGCGACGTGTACTTGATGGTGGCGCTGATAGGCGAGCGGCCCGAAGAGGTCACGGATATGATGCGCTCGGTAAAGGGCGAGGTTGTGGCCTCGACCTTCGACGAGCCGGTGGAGGACCACACAAAGGTCGCCGAGATGACCCTAGAGCGGGCCAAGCGACTGGTAGAAGCCGGGCGCGACGTGGTCGTGCTGCTCGACTCTATCACGCGACTGGCGCGGGCATACAACCTGCAAATGCCCCCTTCGGGCCGCACCCTGTCGGGCGGCATGGACCCGATTGCCCTCTATCCACCCAAGCAGTTCTTCGGGGCGGCCCGCAACATCGAAGATGGCGGCTCCCTCACCATCATCGCCACCTGCCTGGTAGACACCGGTTCGCGCATGGACGACGTGGTGTACGAAGAGTTCAAGGGCACGGGCAACATGGAATTGCACCTTGACCGTAAACTGGCCGAAAAGCGCGTCTTCCCCTCGATAGACATCCAGAAGTCGGGCACACGGCGCGAGGAATTGCTCATGGACGAGAACACCCTCAAACAGGTGTGGACGATGCGGCGCATGGTC
>JBBSGN010000337.1:0-4278 GCA_038254085.1 Chloroflexia bacterium
GCTATCTTTCGATTACCAGCTAAGACGCTGAACACACTCCTTTCCCACAGGAGAGAGGGTCTTACCCTACTGCGAATAGCACCCTTTACGGGCGTGCCTATGAAGAAAAGCACGTACAGGGTCTGCAATCGAATGGTTTCTACCGTAAAGAAGTCGCAGGCAAGAATTTGGTTGGCGTAATGCCCAAGGAAGGTCCGCCAGGTACTGCCCCTCTTCTTGCGCTGTGGAGAGGGAGCGATGTGTCGGCGCTTGAGGACATTTCTCACACTCGATCGGCTGATTTTGTACCCTAGCTTTAGCAGTTCACCCTGTATCTTACTGTAACCCCATCGTGGGTTCTCAGTGGCCAGCCGTACTATTAGCTCCTGCAACTCGGTTGGGACAGACGGTCTGCCAACCTGTTTCTCCTGCCGGAAAGTCCATTTGCGTCGCACAAGTTTTCTGTGCCAACGCAGAACAGTATCGGGCTTGAACAGCAGAAGAGCCTCGTCCAGCCTGCGGCTCGTACCCTCAGAGCATCTTCTGAACTGAGCAGCGAGTAAAGCAAGAATGCCTTTGTCCCACAGCGAGATGCGGGGTGACCGAGGGAGCTTGCGCTGCAGGATGCGGAGTTGGTGGCGTAGTAGGAGTATTTCGAGGTCTTTCTGTTGGTCGGTCAGGCGGTGGCTGGAGAGCATATCCAGGATCAGCCTGAAAAGTTGCACCAGCACGTAGATATGGGTGGGCATGCGAAAGGATAAACCGACTGTGACCTCTACACAAGGGAGATCCAGGCGTCGGATGCTTTATTGCACACTACACCCAACCGGACCTCCTATTTCGGCATAAGTACATTCTACCTATTGCATTCGCGCGAATCTTATGTTAAGATGCTATGCTAGGACGTAGTTTTCACCAGGTTCACTGCACGGGCGGAAACCAGTGGCCTACCAACTGCTCAACATGGAGGGCCAATGCAGCCTTCACGCCATCATTTCCCCGCGCGGGCGGCGCGGATTCTCCTCTTGCTGACGCTCGTCTCTGCGGGCGTTCTTCCGTTCGTTACCCAGCCGCACGCCATCACGCCTGTGCCCAGCCCTAGCCTGCCCGCCCTCACTATTACCAACATTACCAACCCTCGTCCGGTAGAGAAACCGCCTGTCAGTGAGAAGCCCGCCATCGAGGGATGGGTCACGGACAAGGCGACCGGCGAGCCACTCTCGAATGCCAAAGTAAGCCTTATAGGAGGTATCGAGACCCACACCGACAGCACCGGGCACTTCGCTTTCTCACCCGCTCAGGTTGGTAAGGGCGCGACCAGTGGGAATGGCAAGCAATTAGTAGACATCGTGGCCTCGATGAACGGGCACGGCGAATGGTCGCTGGGGAGCGCGGTCTATTATGCGGGCGATACCCTCAGGGTCTACCCGAAGCTGGGCAGCGCGACCGAGGGGCATGAGCGATTCGTAGCGGCGCAATCTCTTTCGCAGGCTGAGAGGCCACCTGGACAAAGCAAGGAAGTGGCCTCTCAGCCGGCCGTCTTCCATATAGACGGCGTAAACGCCCCCCTAACGCCGCCTGCGTCCATCAGAGTCTACAGGACCGAGAGCGGTCAGGTAGAGGTCGTGCCGTTCAGGGACTACGTCAAGCACACGCTGCCCAACGAATGGATACCCACCTGGTCGGCGGCCTCGCTGAAGGCGGGCGCGATGGCGATCAAGAGCTATGCCTGGTACTGGGTGTCGAGAGGCGGCAAACAGGGCGCTTTGGGAGCCGACGTTAAAGATAATGTGGACGACCAGGTGTACGATCCCAATGTCAGCTACGCTAGCACCGACGCCGCCGTGGACGCCACCTTCAACTACGTGTTGTCCCGCAACGGCGCGCTCTTCCAAACGCAATATTGCGCGGGCGCTTATAGTGGCGAGCAGAGCGGCGCGTGCCCCTGGGCCGGTTCGTACATGACGCAGTGGGGGTCGGCCTATTACTCGGACCGGGGTAAGCCCTGGGGCTGGATACTCGAGTTCTATTACAGTGGCGCGAGGGTGTCGCCCAACCCGCCCGGTGGCGGCTACGACGGCACACCGCCGCCTACTTCCGCACCGGGGGTGACTCCTGCCGTTCAGCCTACGGCCCCTCCCGCGCCGCCCGCGGGCGTAGCCATATCGGTGGGGCAAGGCTCGACCCGATCCGACCTGTTTCAGGAAGCATATAGCCGCAACGGAGGCCAACAGGCTCTAGGTGCGCCTACAGGCCAGGTCCATTGGTGGCTTCCCTACTTATCCGAGAACAACGTGGTCATGCAGCCCTTTGCGGGCGCAAACGGTCGGGGTAATACCTGGCTGGTGCTCGACACGCTCAAGAGCAATACGGCGCTGGCGCCGAGGGCGTTCCTGCTGACCGGAGATATAGGCGCGGCATACGCCAATCACGTGCCACCGGGGCCGGCGTGGGTGGGCGCGCCAACGTCCGACCCGTACAGGGCAGCCGAGCTGGGCGACGCGACCAGCCAGGGCTTCACTAAAGGGACGCTGTGGGTCAAGGACGGCACGGTGCAGTTCACCCCCTGGCCAACGCAGTTCAGCGGCTGGAAAGCCGAGTACTTCCCAGGCCATCAGGCGGTATCGGCACAATTGGCCCCAGCGCCCGAATTGCCCGGCCAACCCGCCCTCATACTCGATCTTCCCGCGCCCGACTTCGACTGGCCCGCCGTGTCGAAGTCGCCTCTTACCTTCGGGGTGGGCGCAAAGGACTGGTCAGCCCAATTCAGCAGGGATATGCAGGTGGCGGCGGGCACATACGATTTCGCGGTCAGCGCGGATAACGGCATGAGGCTGTGGATTGACGGCTTGCTGGCGATCAACGGTTGGACGTGGTCAGGGTGGCAGACTACCAAGTACAGCGCCGACTTGGACGCCGGTAGCCACACTATTCGCATACAGTATTTCGGCCTGGGAGGAGCGGCGCGGCTCACCTTCACTATGACGAAGCAGGGCGGGAATCCTACTCCGCAGCCCGACAAGCCGAACGGCGCTTCTCTGAGGGCCACGGTGCGCTGGATAGGGAGACAGGCATCGCCGAACGATAGCTGGGTGCAGCCGCTCACATTGCTGCTGTCGGCTCCCGGCAATCCGGCTATCATTGGTAAGTATCAGGCCGTGACAGACCGTAACGGCGTCGCCTTCTACGACGGCCTGCCAGCAGGCACTTTCGATGCGCATGTAAAAGGCGCGCACAGCCTACAGTCGGCGAAGGCTAACGTGACGTTGAGCGCCGGTGGGACGGCGGACGTTGATATGAAGACGCAGATTGAGGGGGATATTGACGGGGACAACTGCGTGACCGTTGACGACTACGCCCAGGTGCAGGCGATGCTTGGCACGCGCAAGGACACGCCCGGCTTCAACCCCGCGGCGGACCTCAACAACGACGGCGTAGTAGACATGACCGACGTGAGCCTCCTGCGCTCCGGCTTCGACATGTGCGGCGACGTCTCGGCGGACAACCAGTTCCAGATACTCAGCACCGGGGCGTCGCCCAGCCTGGCCCAGACCCTGTCGCCCTGGACCAACCCTGAGGGCCTCCGTAAAGACCTTTCGCTCTTCCTGTCGCCATCTATCCCTTCAGCAAGGGTGGGAGACGTTATAAGCGTGCTGGTGGTGGCCGAGACGGGCACGCAGGCGATTGACGGCGCGTCCTTCATCGTCAAGTACGACCCCAAAGTACTCGGACCGGTTGACGCTGCGGGCAACAGTGGGAAGGCCGAGCCAGGCACTTCACTGCCCGCCGTGATGGGCAACTGGGTGGACAGCCAGGGTGGGGCGATAGGCTATTCTGCAGGCATGTTGCAGGGAGAGCCGCCACAAGGCCGGGTGGTGATTGCGAAATTGCGCTTCCGGGTGTTATCGGCGGCTGGTGGGCAGACGCAGCTTAACTTCGCGCCTGCACCGTCGTCGCAAATGCAATTGACGAACGGCGGGGTGAATCTCCTAGCTGGCTCACAAGGGGCCATCATTCGCCTGCAACCATGATTCGGAAGCCCGATGATACTGCATCTCTGTACCGATCTGCACCGAGGGGTGAAATAGGACGAATTTCTCAGTTGATTTTCTTCTGATGATAGTCTATAATCGGCACATACTTGCTATTGGTTCCTCTTGAACTAATCATATAGCCGCTTCCCCCGGCTTTTCCTTCTCTTACGTGCTAGGTTGCTAGGTGTAGGATCGTTCGCTTCGATGAAAGGATCACACCCATAACTGGCTATCTCTCTCGCCTCGCATATCGCCACCCCTCTCC
>JBBSGN010000338.1:0-4266 GCA_038254085.1 Chloroflexia bacterium
CTTCGTAGATGTAGTTTTTAAAAGCCGTAGCGTGAGTTCAGCCCTTCTGGCCTTGCGCGGCTTCTACCAATGTATCGGGCACGTTCATATGGATGCCCGGACCCATCGTGCTGTTGAGGGTGATGGTCTTGATGTAGGTGCCTTTGGTCCCGGTCGGTTTGGCCCGCACAACCGCATCAATGAACGACAGCAGGTTATCCTTGATCTGGTCCTCGCTGAACGACAGCTTGCCGATGCCCACGTGCAGCAGGCCGGTCTTGTCGTTGCGGAACTCGACCTTGCCGCCCTTTACCTCGTTGATGGCACGCGGCAGGTCGTTGGGGTTGTTGACGATGGTGCCGCTCTTGGGGTTGGGCATGAGGCCGCGCCGCCCCAGCACCTTGCCCAGACCGGCCTTACCGATCTTGCCCATCTGGTCGGCTACGGCTATCGCCACGTCGAAGTCTACCCAACCGCCGTTGATGCGGTTGATTAGCTCGTCGCTGCCCGCGTAGTCGGCCCCGGCGTCCAGGGCGATGCGCTCACCCTCGCCGTCGGCGAACACCAGCACGCGCACCGGCTTGCCCGTGCCGTGCGGCAGGGTGGCGGTGGCACGCACCTGCTGGTCGGCGTGGCGCGGGTCAATGCCCAGCCTCATGTGAACCTCGACCGTCGGGTCGAACTTCACATAAGAGGTCTTTTTCATCAACTCGACCGCCTCTTGCGGCTCGTATGTTTTCTCTTCGTCTACCTGCGCGACAGCCGCCAGGTACTGCTTTCCATGCTTTGGCATTTGATTCTCCTTGACTGACTCGTAAAACGTAAGACGTAAAACGTAAAGGCTTGTTCTTACTCCTTACTCCTTACGTTTTACGTCTTACGTTTTACCCCTTCACCTCTATGCCCATGCTTCGGGCTGTGCCTTCGATCATCTTTACGGCGGCGTCCTCGTCGTAGGCGTTCAGGTCTTTCATCTTGGTGCGGGCGATGTCGCGCACCTGATCCAGTGTGACGCTGCCCACCTTCTCCTTGTTGGGGATGCCTGAGCCGGTGGGCACACCCGCCGCTTTGCGAAGCAGGTCCGCCGCCGGGGGCGTCTTGGTGACAAACGTGAAGGAGCGGTCCTCGTACACCGTTATCTCGGCAGGGATGATCATCCCCGCTTGATCGGAGGTGCGCTCGTTGTACTCCTTCACGAACTGCATGATGTTGATACCGTGACCGCCGAGCGCCGGGCCTACGGGCGGCGCGGGGCTGGCCTTGCCTGCGTTTATCTGTACCTTCACTACTGCGCGTACTTTCTTAGCCAATGTGTTTCTCCTTTGGTAGCTATCAGCTATCAGCTATCAGCTATCAGCTATAATCCTCTACGGGTTCCCCAGGCAAACAAAAAGGGCCTGGAAAGCCCCAAACCCATTTTACAGCAACATAGCTGCAATTCGTTTGAGGTAGTGGCGGGGCCGAAACCCCTCCCTCCCAATCTTTAGTTTTGTTCATAGCCTCAAACCATCCGGCTAAAAGCTGATAGCTCACGGCTGGTAGCCCTAAACCAACCTCTCCACTTGCAGGAAGTCCAGCTCGACCGGCGTTTCGCGTCCGAAGAAGGAGACGCGCACGCGGACCTTGCCTTTTTCCTGGTTGATATTGTCCACTATGCCCTCGAAGTCGGAGAAGGGGCCATCCACTATCTTCACGGCTTGCCCCGGCTGGAGCGTCACCTTGAACTTGGTAGGCGCTGCGGTCTGCATCTGCTTGAGTATGCCCTGGGCCTCGTCTTCCGGCAGGGCGGTCGGTTTGTTGCCGGTGCCTACGAAGCCGGTTACACCAGGGGTGTTACGCACCACATACCACGACTCGTCGCCCATTATCATCTCGACCAGCACATAGCCGGGGAAGATTTTGCGCTGCACCGGGTGGCGCTGGCCTGAGCGTATCTCGATCTCTTCGACGGTGGGCACTTCCACGCGGAAGATGCGGTCGCTCATATCGAGGGTGAGGATGCGATGCTCAAGGTTCTTCTTGACCTTGTTCTCATACCCGGAGTAGGTGTGTATCACGAACCAGCTACGCCCGTCCGATGGAACCTCGGGGGTAACGCCATCCTCGGCAGTGGGCATGCCGTCGGGTATTTCCAGGCTGCCGTCGGGCGCCATCTCCGCATGCTCTTCGGGCTGGTCGTCTATTACATCCGTTTCCATTGGGGTTTGTGAGTTCATATAGTTCGCTGCTCGCTATGCCGGAAGCCGGTTATCAGGGGTTGATAAGCCGGTACAGGTAGGAAAGTACGAAGTCAACAGAAGCCAGCACCGCGCCCAGCACCGCCGATATACCGATAACCACGATGGTAAGGTTGCGCGTCTCCTCGGGCGTGGGCCACGTAACCTTCCGAAGCTCGGCTGTGATGTCGCGGACGGTGCGGCGCAGCCTGCCGATGGCGCTGTTGTCGTTGTCAACAGTTGCGGCTGCCGCCCTCGATTTAGGCGTCTGAGGCGGCGGGGCGACAGGCTGTTTGCGGCCAATTGTAGCCATGAAATTGACACTCCTAGGAACGAATTACGGTTTGCGAGCCAGCTTCGCGGTCGTGCTCGCGCCGCGCAACTCAAAACTTATAATTAAAGCTTATGATTCAAGACTAAAGACTCATGCAGTCTAGCACGTGTGGCAGGACTCGAACCTGCAACCTTCGCTTTTGGAGAGCGCTGCGCTGCCAATTGCGCCACACACGTAAGAATGGACGAGCCGGACGTATCAATATCCGGTCCGTCCAATGCGCTTATCATTATACGTCATGCGCGCAAAGGCGTCAAGCGCGATGCAGACGGGGAGTGGTGAAAGGAGGGGAGAAGCAGTAGAATAGAACATGAACAACGAAACTAAGCCAACCCCTGTACCAACCGCTGGTAGAATTCTGCCGACCGGTGCTACCTGCGCGGACTTCATAGGTGGCGCCCCTGCACTTTCGCAGATCAGTTACCAGACCGGCACGAAGGGGGCTCTTGCCGGATTAGCAACTCACAGCCCGGCGTCTTCTTCTACTACACTCAGTACACCGTGCCTGCGAACACGCGCAAGACCATCGTAGTTGACCAGTCGTCGACCTGCAACCCCGGTGTCAGGTTCACGATCCAGAACACGGCGAGCGTCAAGCTGTTTGACGGGGCCTGCAATGGCGCGTCGACCGATGGCCCCTGCTGGCGTTTGCGGCTGTGAGAAGACGCTAATCCTAACTCTGGTTCTATCAATAATCGGGGGTTGTCAGAGCCAGGACGAAGGGCGAAAGAAGACCGACCAGCGACGAAGCCGGTATCCCTCCTTGGTCCTTCGTTTCCTGGTTAGCCTCGATTGTGGTGGAACCTAAGTTGAGGTTGAGCCGAAAGTTGCAGTCAAGATGCAGTTTATGATATATTACAAGATTGGTATCAAAAATTATAAGGTCTGGCCGGCTTCTCTTTTTGTATCTATAGGGGGTGTTTTCTTTGTTCGACGTAACGTTACCTGAGATAGTCCGCGATGCGGCTGGAGATAACTATGGTCGCTATCGCATCGAGCCGCTCCAGCCTGGCTGGGGCACGACGCTTGGCACGAGCCTGCGTCGCATCTTGATATCTTCATTGGAAGGTGCTGCGGTCACCGCGATCCGCCTTGCCGAAATGCCCGATGATCCCAGCGAGATACCGGGCATAGAGGAAAGTCTGATAGACCTCGTGCTTAACGTAAAGCAGTTGCGCTTTCGTCCCGTGAATGAGCTTCCTCACAGCGACTATGAGTTCCAGGTGAGATTGCGTTCGTCCGGCAAGAGTGGCGAAATAACCGCCCAGCAGCTAGAGCTACCTGAGGAGCTTGAAGTGGTTGACCCCGACGCGCTGATCGCCACAGCCACAGGTGGTGCGCCCTTCGAGATGGAACTGCTCGTTGAGACCGGGCACGGATACGGCGCCGCCGAGGCGCGTACCGACCTGCCCGCTGATATGATACCCGTTGACGCCATGTACACGCCCATACCGAAGGTCAACTACGTGGTTGAGCATACTCGCGTGGGCCAGATGACCGACTACGACCGCCTGCTCCTTGAGGTGTGGACCGATGGCACCATGCAGCCCGACGACGCACTCAGCAGGGCGGCGCGCATCCTCACCCAGTACGCCACCGCCGTTGCGGGGTACGGGCGCGACCTGTCGGACCTGGGGTTGGACGAGGCCATGCCCGCCGACGACGACACCAACCGCCCATTGGAGGAGTTGAGCCTCACAATGCGCACCACCAACGCGCTCAAGCGGGCCAACATCA
>JBBSGN010000339.1:0-4260 GCA_038254085.1 Chloroflexia bacterium
GTCCTCAGCCGAGGGCAAACAGTCCGAGCTGTTTGCTGACTTGGTGGTGATGACGGATAACCTGGCTACAGTTATCAGTGCCGCAGTCTACCGCGCCATTGGCTCTTTGCCGATGACAGAAGTAGATGCCGCTCTGCGACACACGCTCGGTTTGGGAAACACCAGTACCTAATAAGCGGTGCCTTACCTTCTATAGCGCACCCCGCCTACCGATTTGTCTTTATTCAGGCGGCGGCTGAGGTGGAGGCCCTCCAGGACGAACTCGACGGCGGCAGCGACGGCGACCGGGTTGCCCTGGGCTTCCAGCTTGGTAAGGGCGCTCTTGAGGCCTTTCAGGTCGGCGGCCTGGTGAACGTACTCCATCGAGGGCATGGTATCCGATATTTCTACGGTGAGGCCGTTGTGGAAGCGAGTCACTACGTCATCGAAGTCGCTCACCGAGAAGCGACGGTTCCAGGCGGCCAGCACCGCCCCCTGCACCAGCTTCTCGATCAGCTTGTCCTCGCGGGTATCGCCCACCGACTCTACCTCGATCTTGCCTGCTGTGGAGGCTATGAGCGCAGGCAGGTCCGACACACGGGGGACGACCCGATGCTCGTTCAGCTTGATGGCTCGCTTCAGGGCGTTGCTGACCAGGTTCTCGTAGTTGGTGACCGACACGCGCACCGACACACCTGAGCGTTGCGAGATGTCGGGGTGGCGGCGGGCCAGGTGGGTTATCTCGGCCACGATCTCTTTCATGTACTGCGGTATGTCGGTGTCGTAGCCGGTGGTGGCGAACACCGACCGCTCCTGGTCCATGATGTCTATCTCCTGGTCCAGTGTGGTCGGGTAGTGGGTGCGTATCTGCGAGCCTGCCCGGTCTTTCAGCGGTGTGATTATGCGCCCCCTGTTAGTGTAATCCTCAGGGTTGGCCGAGGCCACCAGGTATATATCGAGGGGAAGGCGCACTTTGTAGCCGCGTATCTGCACGTCGCGCTCTTCCAGGATGTTGAGCAGACCCACCTGTATGCGCTCGGCCAGGTCGGGCAATTCGTTGATGCAGAAGATGCCCCGGTTGGTGCGTGGTAAGAGGCCGTAGTGTATGGTCAATTCGTCCGACAGGTAGCGCCCCTCGGCCACCTTGATCGGGTCCACCTCGCCAATCAGGTCGGCTATGGTGATGTCGGGGGTGGCGAGCTTTTCGCCGTAGCGGGACTCGCAGGGTATCCACTCGATTTCGAGTAGGTCGCCGTGCTCTTCGAGGAGACGCTTGCCCTCGGCGCTGATGGGCGCGTAGGGGTCGTCGTTGACCTCGCTTCCCTTGATGATCGGCACTTCTTCGTCGAGCAGGTTGGTGAGGGCGCGAGCCATGCGGGTCTTGGCCTGGCCGCGCTCGCCCAGGAAGATAATATCCTGGCCCGACAGGATGGCGTTCTCGACCTGCGGGATAACGGTGTCATCGTAGCCGATGATGCCGGGGAAGATAGGCTGGTTGTCGCGCAGCTTGCGGATCAGGTTCTTACGCATCTCCTCCTTCACGGGGAGCACCTGGTATTCGCTCTGCTGAAGCTCTCCGAGTGTGCGCGGTTTGGCCGGTGTCTGATTAGCGGGTGTCTGAGGCATGGAAAGTAGTCCCTCTAGGCTTAGTTACGAGTTGTGAGTTACGAGTTGCGGGTGGGGATTTAGCTCGCCCTATGATACTATAAGGCTTTGGAGGGTGAGGGTCAAGGGATAGAATAATGCGGAATAACGCGGCTCACTCATAATTCCGCATCCCAGAAGCCCTCTTATCTTACAGCCCGGCCAATGCGGAAAGACAGCCTTCCACGCTCTCCTTATCCCCTACTTTGCGGAATAGGGACACGCTCTCAGTGTAGAGGGCCTGTGCGCGTTGCAGGTCGCCCGTTTCCTGGGCCATCTGCGCCAGGTCGCGCAGTGTGGCGGCGATGGCCCTCGCGCCGCGTAGCTCATCATATAGGGCCATGCTCTCCATATAGAGCGCCCCGGCCCGCTCAAGGTCGTCTTCCTGGTGGGCCGTCTGCCCTGGCTCGTCTAGCGCAAGCGGAGCAGCGCCTTGCTTGTAACCTAGCTCTCGGTAGAGCGCCACGCTCCTGCTGTGGAGGGCGGCTGCCCGCCCATACTCACCCTGGTCGCTCGCCGCTTGCGCCAGAGCAGCGAGGGCGCGGGCAAGGCCGCTTTTGTCTCCCAGGTCTTCGGCCAGCGCCATGCTCTCAGCCAGGAAGGTGGCCGCCAGGGAATGCTCGCCCTCGGCCAGCGCCAGATCACCTAGCAGGCACAGCGCGTCGGCCACCCCGCGCTGGTCCCCCAATTTACGGTACAGCGATAGGCTTTGCTCCTGCAAAGCCCTCGCCTCGGCATAGTCCCCCTCCATGAGAGCCAGCCGTCCCGCCCCACTTAAGGCCTTAGCCCTCACGTTTGCGGACATCTCGCCTTCGAGGGCCGCCGCCAGCCACCGCCGCCCCTCGCCCCACTGCCCGCGCATCAGCCAGTACCTGTTCAGTGCCCCGGCTAGCCTCCCGGCCAGTTCCGCATCGCCGCCATCCAGCGCCCACGCGATAGCCGCGCGCATGTTACTATGCTCTCTATCCAGCCGCCTCAGCCATTCCCCCTGCCCAGGCCCGCTCAACCCTGCTTCGGCCTCTTCTGCCAACGCCAGGAAGTAGGCGGCGTGCCGGGCGCGCAACTCTTTCGCGTCCTCTCTCTCCTCGAATCGCTCTAGCGCGTGCTCGCGTATGGTCTCCAACATAGTGAAGCGAGGTTCATCGTCTCCATTGCCCCATACCTCTTGCCGCAATAGGCTCTTGCGAAGCAATGACTCTAATGTATTTTGGATTTCGGGTGCCCTCTGGGTGTTTGGATTTTCGATTGAAGCCGCTTCATAATTCAAAATTGTCTCGGCTGCTTGTAGCGCGCATCCGCCCACAAACACCGCCATTTGTGCGAAGAAGGCCTGCTCTGCGGGAGTCAGCAGGGCGTAGCTCCAGGCTATGGCGTTGCGGAGTGTCTGATGGCGGGGCGGGAGGTCGCGGGGACCGTCCCCCAGCAAGTCAAGCCGCTTGCCCAGGCGGGCCAGCAGCGCCTGGGGCGACAGCATCCCACTACGCGCCGCCACCAGCTCAATCGCCAGGGGCAGGCCGTCGAGGCGCGCGCATATCTCGGCTACGGCAGCAGAGTTACTCTCGGTGAGCGCGAAGCTGGGGTTGGCTTCTCGCGCCCGCTCGACGAAAAGAGCCATGGACGGGTAGGCAGACAAGGCATCAGGCGAGGGCAGCTTAGACGGGTCAGGCAAGGCCAGTGGAAGGACAGTCACTCTATGCTCTCCGCGCACGGATAACGCCTCTCGACTCGTGATCAGCACCTTTATGTGTGGGCACTGTGCCAGCAGATCAAGCACGCCGGTGGCCGCGTCTATCACCTGCTCAAAGTTGTCCAGTAAAAGGAGCGCCTGCCTGTCTCGCAGGTAATCGGCCAGTTGGCCGGCGGGCGCCTCTCCGCCGCTGCTTTGCAAGCCCAACGCCCCGGCGATAGTAGGGACAACCAGGGCGGGGTCGCGCACGGGCGACAGCGACACGAAGAACACCCCATCGCCGTAATGCCTCGTAAGCCCCAACGCCACCTGCAAACCGAGGCGCGTTTTGCCCACACCGGGCGGGCCGGTGAGAGTGACCAGGCGCGCATCCTCTCGCAGCAAAAGCTCCTGAACGGCGGCTACCTCGACCTCGCGCCCTATGAACGGTGTGAGTGGCGTGTGCAGGTTGGCGGGGTAGGCCGGAGATGGATGATCGGGTTCAGTGCTTGCTTCCCGGACGCGGGCCGCCGAACTGTGGCCCTGCGTCTCCAGCCGGGCGAATGCCGTGAACGCCTGGCGCTGGTCCGGCTCGACGCCCAGGCACTCGGCCAGCCTCTGCGCGATCTGCTTGGACGGCCTGTATTCGTCCGCTTCGACCTTGCGGATAGCCGAAAGCGAGCAACCGACCATGCCTGCCAGGTCGCTCTGCGTCATATCCAGCGCTTTCCGCTGCCGCTTGACCCACCCGCCGAACGATATACCGCCCTGCATCCTGCCCCCAGCGCCACCCCGCTATACACTTTACCGCTATCGTAAAGTTAACACCTCCCCGGCCAGCCAGGTTCAAATAATTATGAATTGCTTCCCCTCACCCACAACGCACAACTACATTTTAAGGCGAGGATCAAGAGCGTCACGGAGAGCATCGCCCATGAAATTGATAGAGAGCACCGTAAGGAGGACAAGCA
>JBBSGN010000340.1:0-4245 GCA_038254085.1 Chloroflexia bacterium
AGAGGCCGGCGACCCTTATGTGCTCAACTCAATTGCCGCCGTGATTATCGGTGGCACCAGGTTCACGGGTGGGGAAGGCGGCGTTGTCGGTACGGCCGTGAGCGTCGCCATGCTGGCCGTCCTCACAGGGATACTTATCCAGCTAGGCATCCCTATTACATTGCGTTCGGTGCTGTTGAGCGTCATCGTGGTGGCAGCAGCTGTGTTGCAGACTCACCGGATCGGAAGGTGAGCGCTACGATGCAGGCTCGGCACGCTGTTCGATCTTCGGGAGCCGATTCTGCCGCTGCGCGGCATTCAGGCTCGTGTTATCAACCACATAAGGAGGAGAAGCTATGAAACGGACTCGGATATTTGTCGTTACGCTGGTGGCAACGGTCTCTATGGTACTTTCGGCCTGTGGTGGCACGGCGTCCACGCCCACATCAGTGCCTGTCGCTACCTCAGCGCCCACTCAGCCTGCGACACAGGCTACCGATACCACTCAACCTGTGGCACAGGCTACTAACACCACAGGCACTGTGGGCACTGTGGGCGCAATGAAAAAGCCCCCATACGTGATCGGTGTCTCCAACGTCTCAGTCGCCAACTCGTTCAGGGTGCAGATGATCGAGGAGATCAAGTACGCTGGCAAGCAGCACCCCGACATGATTAAAGACGTCATCGTGACCGATGCTGGCGGAGATGCCAACAAGCAGATCTCCGACATCGAGGACCTGGTTACCCGCAAAGTGGATGCATTGCTGGTGGCCGCAGCTTCAGACACCGTCCTCACTCCCGCGGTCGAGCACGCCATCGCGGCTGGCATACCTGTGATAGTGTTCAACTCCGACATGAAGAGCGACAAGGTGGCGGCTCGCGCCCTCCCTCCTTACCACGAGTGGGCGCGCAAGACAGCTGACTGGCTCGGCAAGACTATGAACGGCAAGGGCAGCGTCATAGCGCTGCGCGGCATCGCAGGGCTTGCAGCTGAGGCAGACGAGTGGGCAGGCGTCCAGGAGGCGCTGAAGAATTACCCCGATATCAAGATGGTCTGCACCGAGTACGCAGACTGGGCCTTCGACAAAGCCAAGACGGCGGTCGCTAACTGCCTCGCCAACCACCCCGACGTGAACGGCGTGCTCTCGATAGGCGACGCGATGACCTGGGCGGCAGCCGAGAGCCTGAAAGACCAGAGCTACGACGTTACCAAGATCCCCATGATCGGCATCGGCGGCAGCAACGGCTTCCTGAAATACTGGCAGACCAATAAGCTGAACGCCTACGTGATCGCCGACCCAACCGACATAGGCGTCACGGCCCTCGACGCGGCCCTCGATACGCTCCAGGGCAAGCAGGTGCAAGCGAAACTCACTCCCACCGAGTACGACATAGACAACTCCAGCCTGGCCAAGTTCGTCAAGCCTGACCTGCCAGACAGTGGGTGGGTCGGCACCAGGCTGCCAGACGACGTGTTGAAGCAGCTACTGAACAAGTAACGGTCAGGCAGGCAGACCTTGCTAAAAGTAGAGGGTGTTGTCAAATCGTTTGGAGCAACGGTTGCGCTTCGGGGTGTGAGCCTCGAAGTGCAACCGGGGGAGTTCCACGCGCTTCTGGGCGAGAACGGGGCGGGTAAGTCGACGCTCGTGAAGATCATCGGCGGCGACTATGCGCCCGACAAGGGTACTATCCGATGGCGTGGTGTGGCCCTCAAGGCCCTCTCCCCGTCCCAGGTGCGCCGCCTGGGCATCGGCATCATCCACCAGGATTCGGCCCTCCTCCCCGACCTGAGCGTAGCGGCCAACTTCGCGCTGGGACGCGAGGCCGTGACCGGTCCCGGTTGGGTTGATTGGCCCACCATCCGAGCCTCATTACAGGCTCAGGCGGAGCGCTTCGACGTGGAAGTAGAGCCGGACGTTCCAGTCCGAAGCCTCTCTGTAGGCCAGCGCAAGTTCCTGGATATCATGCGCGTGCTGCAAGATGCCCAGAGGTTGATTGTACTCGACGAGCCAACCGCCGCCTTCACCATCGAGGACACCAGGCGGCTCATGGAGATCCTTCAGGAGATAAAGAAGGCAGGCACCTCAATAGTCTATGTCACGCACCGGCTACAGGATATAGAGGAGATCGTTGACTGGGTGACGGTGCTGAAGGACGGCTCAAACGTGGCTACCCTCTGCCCGGAGGAAGCGACACCGGGCCGAATTGTTTCCCTGATGGTGGGGCGAGAGATCAGTGACCTGTACCCGCCCCCACCCACGGACACGGCCAAAGATGCGCTACTGTCGCTCGAAGGTTTCACCCGCTTCGGGGCATTCCACGACATCAGCCTGGAGGTACGTGCGGGCGAGATCGTGGCGCTCGTGGGCCTGGCGGGGCACGGCGCGTTCCAGGTGGCCCACGCTATCTATGGCGACCCTCCCGCCGGGTCGGGCAGGCTCCTGTTCGGGGGCAAGCCACTCAGAGTGGATAGACCTGCGACTGCCCTGCGAGCGGGGATAGGCTTCGTGGCGGGGGACCGGGGCGAAAACGTGCTTCGCGTGCTCTCCGTGCGCGACAACCTGGCGCTGGCAGCCCTGCGGCGTTGGTCGCAGATGGGTTGGATTAACACCGCCCGCGAGCGCAGTCGTGCCGGTAAGCTGATGCGGTCCTTAAATATCAAGGCTCGAAATATGGATGTGCCCACCGAATCGTTAAGCGGGGGCAATCAGCAGAAGGTGGTCTTGGGCCGCTGGCTGGCAGCCGAGACGAAACTGCTGGCACTTGTGGACCCCACAGCCGGCGTGGACGTTGGGGCACGCACGGAGATATATAAGCTCCTCAGGGCGCTCGCCGACGAGGGGCGCGGTGTGCTTATCGCCACGAGCGACATGGCCGAAGCGCTTGGCCTGGCCGATCGGGTGTATGCCTTCTACAAGGGAGGCGTCACCGGGGTCTTTTCAAGGCAGGACCGCGATGAGGCCGACGTACTGGCAGCTATCACGGGGCACACCGTGAACGGGCTTGAGATGGTTCGAAGGGATAGGCTTGAAGCAGTCACCACAGCTACAACAGCCACGACAGTCGCAACAGTTGCAGTCGTCACAGGTCAGGCAGCCAAAGATGGCCGGCTTCGCTAGGCGCATGGGGAATGGCGCCTCGCAACGCGTCGCCGCGCCGTTTGCGCTCCTGGTACTGCTCGCGGTGTTTGCCGTGGTTTTGGTGCCCAACTTCGGCACCAGCGGCAACATCCGCAATGTGCTGGTGCAATCGGTGCCACTGTTGCTCACGGCCGTCGGCCAGACTCTGGTCATCATCACCGCGGGTATAGACCTGTCAATTGGGGAGACTGTCACATTTTCAACTATACTGGCTTCGCAGCTGATGCAGCCCGGCTACGCTGGATTGCCGTTAGCTATTGCGGCGTGCCTCATATCCGGAGCGCTGATCGGTACCACAAATGCGCTGATGATAGGCAGGCTCAACCTGCCCCCATTCCTGGCGACCCTGGCTACCATGTTCTGCCTTCAGGGCGTGAACCTTTATCTGAGGCCGGTGCCGGGTGGCTACGTCCCGCCGGAGTTCCGCTCCATCGCCACCGCACAGATCGGCCCGGTGCCGGTAGCAGCCGTGGTCACGGTGATCTTGCTTGCGGGCATAGCCTTCCATTTTTCGAGGTCCAGGTTTGGGCTACAGGCATACGCGGTGGGCGGTGACGAGGCGCGGGCAAGGCTCTCAGGCGTATCCATAGGCCGGATGAAACTCGTAGTTTACGTTGTGTCAGGGTTGCTGGCGAGCATAGCCGGGCTTTTCCTTGCGGCGCGCACCGGCTCGGGCGATCCTCACATAGGCAGCACCTACATGTTCGACAGCATCACAGCCGCGGTACTGGGCGGGGCGAGCCTGCTCGGCGGGCGAGGCACGCTCTGGGGAGCGCTCGCCAGCGGATTGGTGCTGGCAATGCTCGCCAACATCCTCAACCTGCTGGGTGTCGTTACCTACTGGCAGTGGATCATCAGGGGAGCTATCCTCGTGCTGGCCGTGGCGGCCTATTCGTTCCTGGACGTGCGGCAGAGGGGCACCCCCAGCGTATTGGCTGCCCTAGCCCAGAAGTTGAAGCGCCCGGAGCGCAGCGACGCCGGGGGTGCAAACCCTACGCCTTAGCGTTGTGGGAGGATTATCTTGCGGTACATTCTGACGCTTGACAAGGGCACAACGGTAGCAAAGAGTGTCCTATTCGACGAGCAGGGCCGAGAGTGCGGCGTGGCCCGGCGCGAAGAGACCACC
>JBBSGN010000341.1:0-4234 GCA_038254085.1 Chloroflexia bacterium
AACTGGCGCGGCCAGGACTGCAGGGATTACCATCTGTTGATGGAGCCGACCCAAAGATAATTAGCTTCCCAATCTTAGGAGGCTTGCACCACGACTACAGGAGGGCGGCATGAGCACGGATGAGCATAGTAGCCACCACAGGCCGCTCTCCCGGACGGCCTCGACACTGTGGTGGGTGCTGGCTTTGGGGGAGCGACCGATCTGTCCGGCGGGCAGTGGCAGCGGCTGGCTCTGGCGCGGCTACTCTACCACGAGGCGCCGCTGATCATTCTCGATGAGCCGACTGCGAGCCTGGACCCGGTTGGCGAGCGAGCGATCTTTGAGTTGTTGGCCACCTTCAGCAAAGAGAAGATCATCCTGTTCACGACACACCGTTATGACACGATACGCAAAGCGGACCGTATTGTCGTGCTGGTGGACGGGCGCCTGGTCGAGAGCGGCACGCACGAGGAGCTGGCCCACAACTCAGGCCACTTCTGGTCACTCTTCCTGGCCCAGGGCTCACATATAGCTCCAGCGCCGGGGGACTTGATCGGGAGCGCATAGCGCATAACAGGCTACCGCCCCTGAGTTGCATGTATAATCCTGTTGTAAATGGTCGGCTGGGACCCCACCGACATGTTATGGCGGGCCGAAGATGTCGCAGGCGCTAAGGAGGCAATCATGAAGGGCCAACAAGTGTCGCATAGGATTAGGTGTTCGTTTTGTGGCAAGCATGAAGAAGCAGGACGACGAGTAGTTGCCGGACCTGGCGTCTATATTTGCAGTAAGTGTGTAAACCTCTGCACCGAGATTCTCTCGGACGAGCCGTTATCTGGAGACGAGGCTTGTCTAACACGCCACTCACCCGCCAGCCGAAGAAAGGCCTGGTGGCGGCGCTTGCTGCCCGGTGAGCACAAAGCCATCCATGTGGCAGCACAACGTCACTAATACCCTTCACTAACGCGCCCTTGAGGACGAAAGGGTCTCATGGTGTACTCGCCGAACACGGCATAGTATCTACGAGAAGCAAGTGCGGCTACAGTGCTAAGGCTATCGGAAGAACCTCTCCATACTTCTCTGGAGTTCCGCTACCAGTTCCTCGCCGCAGCGCAGGCGTGCTGGATCAGCCCAACTACACATCGACAACTGGTGCATCCAGTCAGCCGGTTCGGGGGGCTGATTGAGCCACATATCACCTTGCCTGTAGAACAAATAAACGTCCCAGGCTACATCACTATCGCCACCGCCAAGGACAGCTGCCACTGCCGTGCCCGCCAGTTTCTCAGGGTCGTAGAAGGGAACTACACGCTGATCCCCCAGCATTGGGGCAGCTCTATGGGCTGCCTGCTTGGTATCGCTGTCCCCATACATAGGTATCCAGACGATACTCACGGAGATATTAGCTTCAGGGAAAGCGTCAAGGATTGAAGCGCGTACCGCACGGGCACCTGCCAGGCACTCAGGTCAGGTGGGAGACAGCAGCGCAAGAATCCGCACGCGATCCTTGTGGCTGTTGAAATGCTCCACAAGTGGTTGCAGGGTCCCTTCAAGTGGGATCAGGCCGCTTAGACCTGTTGGCTCATTTTGGCTCATATAGTTACGCCGCTCCCAAGCCCTGCGCGTTACTTACCGCTGAGCAGGGGCAGAATGCTCGCCTGCAATTGATAGCGCTTGTCCAGTATCGTGCCCCCAGAACTTATCAGCGCCGTGGGCTTCATGTCCGCATTCTCCCAGCGGGCGTCGCCACCGTACAAGAAGTAAGCGTCCCACAGGTAACCTTGATCCCCATCTACATTCTTCGAGAACCATTTACTTACCACGCGCCCCTCGTCCCACAGGTTTGTTACGCGAGGGTCGGGCATCGCCCCGCTGTGCCATGACGAGCGGCTATCTCCGGCCAGTGTAGAAAACCAAACAGTGTACACTCGCAGCTTGGCTGCAGGGTGTTTTTCCAATATATCCTGTTGTACCCCACGGGCACCTGCAAGGCAGGTTACTCATGTGGGGGAGACGAGCAGAACAAGCCTTGGCGCGCCCTGATCCTGATTGAAGCGAGTACGCAGGTCATCGATGCTATGGACGTCAGTCAAAGTAACGCCGGGCACATCGGGTATGATGTTGTCGGAAATACGCTTGACCAGGAACAAAGCCACAACTACGATAACAACTACCACAAGACCAGTCCAGAAAGGGTTACGCTTCCCTGGAACTACCTCATCCCCGCTACCAGCGTTACCAGCGTTACCAGCGTTACCAGCGTTACCGGCGATATCACTCATGGGTTGTTAACCTCCTATGTCATTTCGCCTCTAAATAGCGCCTTGTGAAACACGACTTTCTAACAATCACGTGCGTCAATAATGAAACAGCTGGCTACACGTTGGGCGTTCTCTTCAAGGAGCAGATGTGCAGTCTCCAGAAGCGCGCGCACCCGCTCGTCGGTTACCTGGTAAGTGACATTTCGCCCCTCGCGCACACCCTCGACGAAACCGCACCAGCGCAAGCACGCCAGGTGCGAGCTTACCCGCCCCTGGGGAGAGCCGAGGATGTCCACCAGCTCGCCCACGGTGCGGGGCCGCTCCAACAGCAGTCTGACGATGCGCACCCGCGTCGGATCGCCCAGGCCACGGAAGAACTTGGCGTACAACTCTGAAGTTGTATTTGTGAGCTTCTCTGTGATTTCACTGGGTTCTAATTCGACCAGTCGGTGCTCGGTTTCAGTAGTTTCATAGGTCATAGCGTTGTCTGCTCCTTCACTTTTCCTCGTTCAACTCTAATTTGTGGTGCATGATCAAGCAGCGCAGCATGAGAGCTTGTGCACGTCCTGGCCGAATGATAGAGCGGCCAGCTTCAACCCCTCAGACATCGTGAGGTAGGGCGCGAAGCTATCCACCAGGTCCTCGATGGTGAGACCGAACTTTACGGCCAATGTGCCAGCGTAGATGACGTCGCCCGCGTTTCCAGCCACAATATGCACGCCCAGGATGCGGTTACTCCCTTCCTCGGCTACAAGCTTTATGAGACCCCTGGTATCGTGGTTTACCTGGGCTCGAGGGACCAGATCAAGCGGCAGCACAGTGCTCTGTATAGCTATGCCTTTATCGCGTGCCTTACGCTCGGTGAGCCCGACCACGGCCACCTGTGGATCGGTGAAGATGACGCCTGGCAGAGCCCTTAGGTCCAGGCTTCGACCAGCACCGTTGGTGCCGTTGGTGCCGTTCGCACTGTTGAGAGCGTTCTCGGCAGCTAACTTGCCCTCATAGGAGGCAACGTAGACGAATTGGGGGCCCAGAGTCACGTCCCCTGCCGCCCATATACGAGGGTTGGTGGTGCGTAGCTGCTGGTCCACCTTGATGGCTCCGCTCTCGTCAATCGCAACGCCGGCGGCCTCCAGGTTCAGATCGGCAACATTCGGGGTGCGCCCTGTGGCGACCAGGATATGGCTGGCCTCATATACCTGACTTTTGCCCGCTGCAGTCAGCTGCACGCGCCGGCTCGGCTTACCCTCTGGTACTCTCTCCATTTTCTCTACACGCTCGATATGAGCGCCGGTTATGACCTGCATGTCTTGCTCTTCCAGAATCCGCCGCATCAGCTCACCGACCTCGGGCTCGTATTCGTCCAATAGCTGCTCACCGCGCTGTACGATAGTCACTTTGCTGCCCAATCGACTGAACAACTGTCCGAGCTCAAGGGCGATATAGCCGGCGCCAATCACGAAGAGCGAGGACGGTAGCTCGGTGAGAGCAAGAGCGCTGGTGCTGGTGAGGTAGGCGGTTTCCTTGAGGCCTGGGATTGGGGGCAGGGAGGGGTCAGCACCGGTGGCAACTATGTAGGCATTGGCCCTGATGCGGCGCTCCCCCACGTCGATGGTCTCCTCATCAACGAAGCGAGCCTGTCCGCGTACGAGCTCCCAGCCGTACTCTTCAATAAGGCCCTCGTACTTCTCTTTGCGCATCTGGGCCACCAGCGCGTCCTTTTGGGCAACAAAAGCGCGCATGTCTACCGTGTCCGTTGAGGTCTCAATGCCCTCGAACGGGTGGTGGTCCGCCTCGTGGTAAATCTCGCTACCTCGAAGCAAAGTCTTGGAGGGTACACAGCCTATATTGACGCAAGTGCCGCCAATCGTGCCACGCTCGACCATGACAACGCGCGCTCCTGCCTGTACCGCGGTGATGGCGGCGGCCATTGCAGCGGCCCCTGAGCCGATTATGGCCAGGTCGTAGCCCTCTTTGGAGGAGCTACTGTCTGC
>JBBSGN010000342.1:0-4232 GCA_038254085.1 Chloroflexia bacterium
CTTATGCCGAGAAGATTGCCGATATAGTTCAGAACCTGGCAGCGCGTACCCAGACCACGCCCGGAGAGAACACCCACCCGCTCCTCCAGGCGCGGCCCATCAAGAACATGGCGGTCATAATGATCACCGCTGACAAGGGGCTTGCGGGCGCGCTCAACACGAACGTGATACGCCGCACCACCCGCTTTATTCTGGACGAGGCCAATGCGCCCTCCAAGCTAATAGCCGTAGGGCGCAAAGGGCGCGACTTCATGCTGCGCTATGGCCGTCCCATGATCGCCGAGTTCATCAACGTCAGCGACCGCCCGGCAATAGCCGACATCTACCCTATCGCTCGCGTGGCGACCGAGGAGTACCTTAGCGGGCGGGCCGACGCGGTCTATATCATATACACCGACTTCATCAACACGCTCCTCCAGCGGCCCAAAGTGTACCAACTCCTGCCTGTTGACGTGAGCCAGAGCGACGAGGAGCACCTGCGACCAGGCGAGAACCGCCCACGTGCATCCTCGGCGTCCAAAGTGGACTATATCTATGAGCCGAGCGCAGGCGAGGTGCTGGCGCAGCTTGTCCCGCGCTATATCGAGGCGCTTATCTACCAGGCGCTCCTGGAGCATGTGGCTTCCGAGCAGAGCGCCCGCATGGTGGCTATGCGTAACGCCACGCAGAGCGCCAAAGACATGATCTCGGACCTGACGCTGGCCTACAACAAGCTGCGCCAGGCGAACATCACCAGGGAAATCATCGAGGTATCGAGCGGCGCGAGCGCGCTAACAGGCTAGGAGGACAACCAAGAGATGGCGAGAGTTTACCACCCCAAAAGCACGTCGGCTCGTGTTATGGACGGCGTAGTAGCCGGCTTGGTAGGCGGCGTAGTAGCGGCCGTAATTCTATTCTTGCTCGACGGCATATTTCGGGGGGACTTCTTCTTCACTCCAACGGTCATAGGTTGGTTGCTCACGGGCGATCACGACATGACGGCCACCTCTTACATCCTGGGGGTGATAGTCCATTTTGTACTGTTCGCGCTGATTGGCGTTGGCCTCGTCTTCTATCTGCCCGTGTTCCGCAGGCTCAATCTCAACTCCATTCTGGGTGGCGCAATCTACGGCGCGATAGTCGGAATAGCCGTCTTCTTTGTCTTATTGGGCCTGCTGAACCCCGCGGTCGTCTCGGCGGTAGACAACAAAGCCCTACTCTTTGCCAGCATAGTGGCTGGGGCGGCCATGGGCTGGTGGCTCGCACGCCCCGCACCCGTAACAACACAGCCAGATGCAACAGAACAGGCAGTACAGGAAGATCAAGTAGTACAGGAATAGGACAGTAGCGGTCGGTCGTCGGTCGTCGGTCGTCCGCCGTCGGTCATCCGCCGTCAGAAAAGGAGCAACAACATGCCAGCGACAGGAAAGATAGTACAAATAACCGGCCCGGTGGTGGACATCGAGTTTCCGCCCGACCAGTTGCCGGAGATATACAACGCGGTAGAGATACCCACTGCAGGCAGCCTTGCGGGCAAAGTAGACCATGAAGAAGGTGCACAGAATACCGAGGGCGGCAAGATAGTGGTCGAGGTGCAGCAGCACCTGGGCAACGACTGGGTGCGCGCCGTTTCGATGTCCAGCACCGACGGCTTACGGCGGGGTATGGACGCGGTAGACACCGGCAAGCCGATCTCGGTGCCGGTAGGCCCGGGCACGCTCGGTCGCATATTCAACGTAGTGGGCGAGCCGATTGACCAGAAAGGCCCGGTCGAGGCCGCCGAGTATTACTCGATCCATCGTCCACCCCCGAGCTTCGAGGAGCAGTCTACCGAGGCCCAAATCTTCGAGACCGGCCTCAAGGTCATTGACCTGGTCGCGCCGTTCGCTAAAGGCGGCAAGATCGGCGTGTTCGGCGGTGCGGGTGTGGGCAAGACGGTGGTGATCACCGAGCTTATCAACAACGTCGCCAAGCAGCACGGCGGTTCGTCCGTCTTCTGTGGCGTGGGCGAGCGCACCCGCGAAGGCACCCAGCTTTACAAAGAGATGCAGGAAGCGGGCGTGATGGACAAGACCGTCATGGTCTTCGGCCAGATGAACGAGCCGCCCGGCGCGCGCCTGCGCGTCGGCCTGACGGGCCTCACGATGGCCGAGTACTTCCGCGACACCCTGGGCACCGACCTGTTGGTGTTCATTGACAATATCTTCCGCTTCGTGCAGGCAGGCTCCGAGGTGTCTGCCCTCCTGGGCCGTATGCCCTCCGCTGTGGGCTACCAGCCGACGCTCGCAACCGAGATGGGCCAACTCCAAGAGCGCATCACTTCCACCAAGCGCGGCTCTATCACCTCGGTGCAGGCTATCTACGTGCCCGCCGACGACTACACCGATCCCGCACCAGCCACGACCTTCGCCCACCTGGACGCCACGATCAACCTGGAACGCGCACTTGCGGCACAGGCGCTCTTCCCGGCGGTAGACCCGCTCGCGTCTACATCCCGCATCCTTGACCCACGCACCGTAGGCGAGGAGCACTACGACGTTGCCCGTAATGTGCAGAAGGTGTTGCAACGCTACAAGGACCTGCAAGACATCATCGCCATCCTGGGTATCGAGGAGCTGTCCGAAGAGGACAAGCTAACTGTGGGCCGCGCCCGCCGTATCCAGCGTTTCCTGTCGCAACCGATGTTCACCGCCGAGGCGTTTACCGGCATAAAGGGCGTGTACGTGCCGATAGCTGAGACCGTGCGCGGCTTCAAGGAAATCCTCGAAGGCAAGCACGACACCCTCCCCGAACAGGCCTTCTACATGGTCGGCACCATAGAGATGGCGGTAGAGAAAGCCCAGGCGATGCAGGGATAGACTCGTAAAACGTAAGGGGCTCGTTTCTTACGTTTTACGTTTTACGAGGACCATATGCCACTCCAATTAGAGATCGTCACCGCCGAGAGGGTGGTGCTGACTGACGACAACGTAGACATGGTGATAGCACCGTCGGTGGACGGCGAGGTGGGTATACTGCCGCGCCATGCGCCTTTGCTCACGGTGCTGCAAATCGGCGAATTGCGCGTGAAGAAAGGGGCCGACGAGCAGAGCATCGTGGTGGCGGGCGGCTTCATGGAAGTGCTGAATGACAAGGTGACTATACTCGCCGACGCTGCCGAGCGCTCGGAGGAGATTGATATAGCCGCCGCCGAGCAGGCTCGCACGCGCGCCGAGCAAGCCCTGGCGAACCGAGAGCAAATAGGCGACGCCGCTGCTGCCGAGGCTGCTATGCGTCTTGCTACCCTACGTCTGCGTGTTGGCGGGCGACGACGGCGCAACAGACGAGAGGAAGGGTAGAACTTGGCTCGCTCCATAGGAATTGATCTGGGCACGGCTAACGTGCTAGTTTTTGTCAAAGGGCGCGGCGTCGTGCTGAATGAGCCTTCGGTGGTAGCTATCTCTACTAAGGATGGTCGCGTAAAGGCCGTCGGTAAGGCCGCCTATGATATGCTTGGCCGCACCCCCGACTCGATTGAGGTCGTGCGCCCGATGCAAAACGGCGTCATATCCGACTATCTGGTGACTGAGGCCATGCTCAAGGCGTTCATCGCTAAGGCCACCGGGCGCTTTAGCATGTTCAAGCCTAAGGTGATGATATGCATCCCGGCGGGTGTAACAAGCGTGGAGATGCGGGCCGTTCACGATGCCGCAGTACAGGCGGGCGCACAAGACGCTTACCTGATCAAAGAGCCGCTGGCCGCCGCTATCGGCGCGCGCATCCCCGTAGATTCGCCGACCGGCAGCATGATTATAGACATAGGCGGAGGCACCACCGAGATAGCCGTGATTGCCCTCAACGGCATCGTGGTCAGCAATTCGGTCCGGGTGGGAGGCGACAAGCTCGACCAGGCTATAGTCTCTTATATCAAGCGCAAGTACAACCTGCTGATTGGCGACCGCACAGCCGAGGAGCTAAAATTGCAGATAGGCAGCGCATTACCCCTCGACCCGGAGGAGGAGCTTGTCATGGAGGTGCGGGGGCGCGACCAGGTGGCGGGCCTGCCGCGCACGATAGAGGTGCGCACCAACGAGGTAGTGGAGTCTTTCTCGGAGCCGCTGGAACAGATCGTGCAGGGTGTGCGCCAGGTGCTAGAGCGTACCCCACCCGAACTGGCGTCTGATATAATAGATCGTGGTATGGTAATGACGGGCGGCGGCGCTCTACTTCGGCACATAGACGAACTCCTTACCCAGGTGACCGGCATACCCTGC
>JBBSGN010000343.1:0-4224 GCA_038254085.1 Chloroflexia bacterium
AGCCTGACCGAAAGTCTCCTTGAGACCGAGGACCGGCCTCGGCTGGTGTGTGGCCAATGCGGGCATGTGCATTACATCAACCCCAAGATCGTGAGCGGCACGCTGCCGATGAGCGACGGCAAGGTGTGGTTGTTGCGCCGAGGGATAGAACCGCGCCTTGGATTTTGGACCTATCCCGCAGGCTATCAGGAGTGGGACGAGTCTACCGAAGAGGCCGCCCTCCGTGAGACCCACGAAGAGCTAGGGTGCGAAGTAGGGCTAGACAGTCTCCTCGGTGTCTATTCGCGGCCCGACGTGGGCATCGTCAACATTGTCTACCTGGCGCATCTCCGGCATACGAGCGTCCCTTGCGTAACAAAAGAAGCCACCGAAGTACGCGCTTTCGCCCCAGCCGACTTACCCTGGCACGATCTGGCCTTCCCCAGCACCGAGTTAGCGTTGAAAGACTGGATGGCCGGTCTCTCTGAATCATAAAACCGCTCTACGCACGGCGGAGCGATGAATAGAAGAACAGACGGGACATTGGCCCTCGACCAATGTCCCGTCTGTTCTTCTATTCTAATTGCGTCACGATTTTACAGGCTTTTTACAGAAAATCCTGTATAAATTAACAGAAAGTGCTTGACAAGCCGGCCAAATTAAGCTACGTTAATATGGCAAGAGTGTCGGCCCATCAAGAGTACCATGATGGCGGCTGATGCAATCTGGGAGAGAGGACCATACTTACATGAACTTTGGCGCTGCTACTCTAACATTCCGGGAGGGTCTAGAAGCGGCCCTTGTGGTAGCGATTATGCTTGGCTACTTGCGGAAGGTCGGGCGACTCGATAGACGGCTGTCTGTGTGGGCGGGGGCGCTGTCGGCTGCGCTGCTTGCCGTCGGTTTCACCGTAATCTTGCAGCTAATCGGCGCCGAGTTCGACTACCCGGCGAAGGGCATATACGAAGGCGTGACTTCCCTCATCGCGGTAGGGATGTTGAGCTACATGATCTTTTGGATGTCCAAGCAGGCACGCTACATCAAAGGCTCGCTTGAACATTCAATGAAGGCCAGCATGACGCACGGCGCGGCCTGGGGGCTATTCGGCATCGCCTTCATGACGGTGGCACGCGAAGGCGTAGAAACGGCCCTCTTCCTCTCTGCTTCAGCCTTCCAAACATCCGGATACGCCACCCTGGTCGGCGGGCTTGCGGGTCTGGCGGTTGCCGCAGTGGTAGCGTGGGCGGTATATGTGGCCGGGGTTCGCCTCCAAATTCGCACTTTCTTCAAGATCACCAGCGTTCTGTTGGTGATCTTCGCCGCAGCCCTCTTACGATACGCAATCCAGGAGTTTGAAGAGGTCGGCTGGCTGGCGCCTATCATCGAGCATGTGTGGAATACCGGCCCCTGGCTCCCGGTTGGCGGCGGCGTGGGTGCGGTCCTGCAAGCGTTGATAGGCTACACCTCTCAGCCTTCCCTGATGCAGCTTATAGGCTATTTCGGTTACCTCGGCGTGGTTGGCACCTTCCTGCTACGGCCCGCGAAATCTCAACCCGCCGCCCCGCTAGCTGCCCCTGCGGCGGCCGCAGAAACTGCCTCCGTGGAGCCGGTGCCTCAACTAATCCCAACGACAGCCCCCCACGAGCAAGTGACCCGGTAGCTGGCGGGACCCTCTATTAGACAGGAAGCCTAATCAGGAATGACAAGCAAGAAGGCACGCACATGGCTCGCTGCTGCTCTCACCATGTTGGCGATGACAGGGTGCGGGAACAACAACTCTGATGTTGGAAGCAGTTCGGTAGTCCCCGCACAGGAGATAAAGGTCGTCGCCAAAGACAATGTATTTGACCCCAAAGACTACACGGCTCAGGCGGGCAAGCCCGTGCGGCTGGTCGTCACTAACGCCGGACAAAATGCTCATGAGGTAGAGGTCAAGGGACTCACTACCGAGACGAAACTGGCGCCCGGCCAAAGCAAGACCTTTGATCTCTCCAATATAGCCGCAGGCACCTACACGATTTACTGCGAGATCCATGAAGACCAGGGTATGCAGGGCCAATTGGTCGTCAAATAGGCGATATAGATCCTGTGCTTACTCGGCGGTGGCGTTCGCTTCGGCCTCTTCTGGTTTCGCTTTGGGCGCCGGGCGTGGCCGGGTTGTCGCTGGTTGCGCTGCTTGTGTCGTAGGGGCAGTGCGAGTGCGGGGTGGCGCAGCTGCCGGTGCGGGCGCGGAGACTGGCTCGGCTTTGCGGCGGGCCTCGAACTTCTTCTCTTTTGCCCGGTGCTTCTGAGTTGCGCGCCGTCGCGTCTTGTTCATGATCGCTCCTCCTCTATACCGTTGGTGGGTGGTGGGTAAGACAGTTCTTCTATTGCCCCGAACGCGGGTGCGGGCTGGTAGACGATCTCGCTGTGCGGCATCGGGTAATCTAGCTCGGATGGGCTTTCGCCGTCACTGCTGCCGTGTCCATTGGTAAGTGCCTTGTCGCGCGCAATCTCCTCGATGACGTGGGGCGGCATGGGGCCGCCCGCCATGTAGGAAGTCCGCTCTTCGGGAGTCATCTTGGCTAGAATAGGGTGCAGGTCCCAGGGATTGCCCGCTTCAGTGCCGGTCTGCCTCGGTGCCTCTGCCGCGCTTGTCAGGCCGGTCGAGAGGTCCCGCCAAGCAGTCCGTGCGGGCTCGACCGCACGGCGAAACTCGGCTATGCCCTTGCCGACGGTGCGCGCGGCTTCCGGCAGCCTTTCCGGCCCAAGCACGATCAGGGCGACCACCCCGATCATTAATAACTCTGGAAGTCCGATTCCGAAAATGTCCAATATACCCCTTTAAAATGAGCGCTTTATCCTACAGTTGCACTCTTCATCATTATAACGCGCAGGCGAGTAACGGACAAATTGAACTGGCAGCCCTCTTCAATGGTAATTATAATAGAGATAGGCAGTGGCTGACCCATCGCATTGAGCGGGTGTCGGGTCATAGTGGACAACGAGTATACGGGAACTGTTATGGTCGAGAATTGGCCGTCTGAATTGGATACCGCTTTAAAAATGGCGCGTAATCGCCTCCGGTGGCGCGTAGCTTGGCACTCTGTCGCGGGCACGTTCTTCGTGCCTGTGTTGGCGGCTGCTGCCTGGGTGGGCCTCGCCCGTTCCACTCTATTTGACATGCCGCGATGGCCTAGCCTCCTATTTGTGTTCATGTGGCTCGTGTTCTTTGCCGTGCAAGTTGCCCGCGCCCATGTCACCACCGGCCATGCCGCACGCTTCCTCGACCACGCTCTCGGCTTCGATGAACGTGTCGCCACCTGTGTTGAGCTTGAGGCCCGCGCCCGTGTCCAGGGCAAGCTGCCCGCCGGCGACTTGAGCGCCGGTCTGTTCGTTGACACGGCTGAATTACTTTCCAAGCAGCTTCGCCGCATCCCGACGCGCTTACGGTTCTCGGTGGGGCGGTCGCAAGTTGTAGTTCTGGCGGTGGCGCTCGTGGCGCTGGTCCTGGCGATTGCGCTGCCGTCTCCTCTGGACGCGGTGCGGGCCGAACAGGCGAGCCTCAATCGTGCAGTGCAAGCGCAAGTGCAGACGTTAGAGGCGCTCAAAGCGGGTATAACCTCCAACCCTGAGCTATCGGACGACATGAAGAGCAAACTCCTCGCGCAACTCGATAATCTCGACCGCCAGCTTCGCGCCCCCGATATTGATCGCACGGCCATGCTCGCCGCGCTCGCTGACGCCCAACTCAAACTGCGCGACCTGTCACCCAACACCACATCGGATTACGATGGACTTGTGCAGGCTGCGCTCACAGTGCAAAGCATGGCCGTCGGCAATTCGAGCTGGACGCCCTCCGACTCGCACGAGGCTACCGAGCTAGGACGTGCCGGCGACGCGGCGGCGTTCCTGGCCGACCAGCTTGCCCAGCCCGCGCAGCCTCCAAGCAAAGGCCAGGGCAACGGCGCGAGAGGATCGCAGGGCGGGATAGGCGAGATTGGGCAGCTTAGTAACGCCCAGACTCGGTCGGTGGCCCAGTCGCTGGACCGCGCTTCCGCACAGGCGGCCAGCGATGACGACCAACTTGCCCAGAAGCTATCCGACGCCTCGAAAGCGCTGTGGGCGAAGAGCCGGGATGCAGCATCGTTGGCCCTGCACGACGCCGCTCGCCGCTTCCACGACGCGGCAAAAGGGCAGCAAACCGCCCAGGTGGTGGATAACGCGCTGTCCAGGTTAGACACCGGACGCCAGAGCATAGCCCAG
>JBBSGN010000344.1:0-4217 GCA_038254085.1 Chloroflexia bacterium
CACGTTTCACGCATCGGAAAAGGAGAGATAATTGCGAAACATAATGGTTACGGGCGGGGCCGGGTTTATCGGCAGTAACTTCGCTCGGATGATGCTGGAGAAGTACCCGGACTACCACATTACGGTCTACGACAAGATGACCTACGCGGGCAATCCCGACAACTTCATGGACATCGAGGACAGCCCGCGCTTCAACTTCGTCAAGGGGGATATTGCCGACCAGGAGAAGGTGGACGAGACCATCCAGCAGCTAAACATAGACACCATCGTCAACTTCGCCGCCGAATCGCACGTGGACAGGTCCATTGAGGAGCCAGGAGGCTTCATACAAACCGATATATTCGGTGTATACGTATTACTTGAGGCGGTCCGCAAGTTCGGTTTGGAGCGGATATTGCAGGTCTCCACCGATGAGGTGTACGGAGCCGTGCTGGAAGGCTCGTCGAAAGAGAGCGATAAGCTGGAGCCGCGCTCGCCCTACTCGGCGTCGAAGGCGGGTGGCGAATTGATGTGCAGGGCGTACTACGTGACCTACAACACGCCGGTGATAGTGACGCGAGGCTCTAACACCTACGGCCCGTACCAGTACCCTGAGAAGGTGCTGCCCCTCTTCATCACCAACGCTATCGAGGACAAGCCTCTACCTGTATATGGCGATGGTATGCAGGTGCGCGACTGGATGCACGTGCTGGACCACTGCGCGGGTATAGATGTTGCCCTCCACAATGGCGCACCAGGTGAAACCTACAATGTGGGCGGGGGCAACGAACGGCATAATATAGAAGTGACATACGCTATACTTTCGCTGCTGCAAAAGCCACGCACCCTGATACACTTCGTACAAGACCGCCCAGGCCACGATGTGCGCTACTCGGTGGACACCACCAAACTGCGCGCCCTCGGCTGGTCGCCCCAGCACACCTTCGAAGAAGGTCTACCGGAGACGGTAGAGTGGTACAGCAATAACAGATGGTGGTGGGAAAAGATAAAGTCGGGCGAGTTCGCCGAATACTACGCCCGCATGTACGAGCAGCGCGAGGTGCTGGCGAAGCACGAATGAGTAGCGAATACCTAGACCGAGCGGCTAATAGAGAAGTTGGTATTTGGTACTCGTCGCTGGTCTTATGAACACAATCCTGGTAGTGGACGACGAGAAGACCCTGCGCGATATGTTGGAGTACAACCTGAAGCGCGAGGGCTACCGGGTGTTGACTGCCGCCGAGGGAAACGAGGCGATCCGGCTGGCGTATGCGGAGCAGCCCGACCTGATCATCCTCGATATCATGCTGCCGGGTATGAGCGGATTCGACGTATGTCGCGCCGTTCGGAGGCAACTTGCTGTGCCGGTGCTGATGCTTTCGGCACGGGAAGAGGAGATAGATAAGGTATTAGGGCTGGAGCTTGGTGCGGATGATTATCTTACCAAGCCCTTCGGGTTGCGCGAATTGCTGGCCCGCGTGCGCGCCATGCTGCGCCGAGCCGATATATTACGCCCTCAATCTCCTGAGCAACAAGCGAGCGACGCGACCATGCGACCTTCTGCCTCGCAGGCTTTAGTCGTTGGTGGCTTGGCCGTTGATTTGGGGAAACGGAGCGTCATACAGGACGGGCGAGCAGTAGACCTTAAGCCTAAAGAGTTTGACCTGCTGGCTTTCCTCGCCTCGCACCCCGGCCATGTTTTTTCCCGTGAGACCCTCCTCGACCGTGTTTGGGGTTACAATTTCATAGGAGGCACCCGCACGGTTGATGTTCACGTGCGCTGGCTGCGAACCAAGCTGGAGAGCGACCCGGCCAACCCACAACTGATCCAGACCATATATGGCGTCGGCTACAAGTTCAACCCGTCCACTCAAGTAGCGCCCCAGAGCGAACGATAAGTATGCTGTCTCGCACCTGGGTACGCATCGCCCTCAGCTATGCGGCGCTGGTGCTCATCACCGCGTCCGTGCTCGCGTTTCTGCTCGGAGGCGAGTCGGAGAGCCGCGAAGAGGGCGCGTTGCGCGCACGGCTGGGCGACCAGGCTCGCGCTGCCGCTTATGATGCCGCCCCGCTTCTTGCGCGTAAAGCCCCGACAACCGAGACCAATGCGCTTGCCCACGATCTATCGGGCCTTTTCAGGACGCGAGTTACCCTTATAGCCTCTAATGGGGTCGTAGTTGGTGATTCCGAGGAAGACCCCGCTCGGATGGAGAACCACGCCACCCGGCCCGAAGTCGCCCAGGCATTGGCAAACCCCTCAACTCTGGGAAGCAGCAACCGTCTGAGCGCTACAGTCCACCGCAGGCTCCTGTACGTGGCGGCAGCCGTGACAGACCCGGCGCAGGCGTCCCGTGTGCTGGGGGTGGCCCGCGTCGCCTACCCAACGACCTCTATCGAGCAGGCGCGCGATGCCTTGTGGCGTAACCTCTTGCTAGCCGTTGTGTTGGTGACTTTGCCCGCTATTCTGCTGGGCACGATGGTGGTGCGCTCGATAGTAGGACCGCTGACGACATTACGCGACATGGCCCGCCGAGTCAGCGCCGGCGATTTAGGTGCGCGGGCGCATGTCCGGTCAAGCGGCGAGATTAGCGAGTTGAGCCGTGAGCTTAACTCGATGGCCGACCGCCTCAGCAGCACCATTGACGAGCGCACCACTGAGCGTAATCAGATGGCTGCCGTGCTGGCCTACATGCATGACGGCGTTATCATCACGGACACTAGGGGTCGCGTCGAAAGCCTCAACCGGCCCGCCGCCCAATTGTTTGGCACGACCATTGCCAAAGCGCTCGCTCGCTCGCTGATTGAGCTTACTTATAGCCACGAACTTTACCATGCGCTACTCGACGCGCTATCCCAACCCTTCGAGAGGCGCAGGTTAGAGATCAGGGTTGGCTCGTGTGATATATCTGTAGTGGTGACAGCTGTGCCAAACCCTGATGTAGGCGGCGGCCCATCAGGGCTGCTCGTTTTGCAAGACGTTACCGAATTGAGGGGGCTTGAACGGGCGCGCCGCGATTTCGTCGCCAACATAGGCCACGAGTTACGCACGCCACTCGCCTCTATCAAGTTGCTGGTCGAGACGATAAGCAGCGCGATGCGCGACGACCCCCAGGCGACCCAGGACTTCCTGGATCGTATAGGCGTTGAGGTGGACGACCTCACTCAGTTGGTGCGCGAATTGTTGGAGCTGTCCAGGATCGAGTCAGGCCAGGTGCAATTGGCCCTTAAGCCGGTATCCGTCGTAGAACTGCTTGGCCGAGCGGCGGGGCGTTTGCAGGCGCAGGCAGAACGGGCCGGGCTAACCCTCAAAGTGAATACCCCTGACGACCTTCCGACCGCTTACGCAGACGCCGAGCGGGTGGAGCAAGTGCTGGTGAACTTGCTCCACAACGCCATCAAGTTCACCCAGCCCGGCGGGCGCGTGACCTTAACAGCCCAACCAGACCAGGCGGGAGTCCGCATAAGTGTAGAGGACACCGGCATCGGCATTCCGCCCGAAGACCTGCCCCGCATCTTTGAGCGCTTTTACAAAGTGGATAAAGCGCGCACCGGCACCCCCGACCGCGAGGGTGGCACCGGTCTGGGCCTCTCTATAGCCAAGCATATAGTGCAGGCGCACGGCGGGCAAATCTGGGCCGAGAGTCGTCTGGGCCAGGGCGCTACCCTCTTCTTCATCCTCCCCACGACCCTCCTAGAAGATTGTTAACAATCTTCGGTTGACTTGTTAACAATTCCCTAATCCTCTGTTAAAAGTCCCAGCCTATAATACTCATTGAGATGAATGAGAAGTTATTAAACGTGCGCGTGCCCAGACCCTGGACATGGGGGGAGAGGCGGCCTATCTGAACCACGATATTACGCTGGCGCTGATCGCGCACGACCGCAAGAAGGAAGAACTGGCCGATTTCGTTCTGGAACATAGGGTGGCCTTCAACCGCTTTCACCTGGTAGCCACACGGGGCACAGGCACCCTCATCAAGAAGCGAACAGGCTTGACCGCCTATTTACTGGGGCATGGGCCGGAAGGGGGAGACCAGCAGATAAGCGCCCTTGTTGCCGCCAACGAAGTGCAGGCCGTTATCTTCTTCCGTGATGCCCACGCCCGCCGGTCTGAGCCGGACGATGCAGACCTATTGCGCGTTACCGACCTACTATAAATAGAACTGACGACCAATCGATCTACAGCTGATCCTGTTCTATACTTCAATAAAAAAAGACCCTACAGGTCTGTGCTTCCC
>JBBSGN010000345.1:0-4215 GCA_038254085.1 Chloroflexia bacterium
AGAGCGCCCCTGGCGCCTGTGTCGCCCGCCATGCCTATCACCTGGCCACGTTTCACACTCACCGTGCGCGACTGCGAGCCGAGGGGGATACCGGACGCGATAGAGGCCAGGTGGCCGTAGTAGGTGTAGTAGGTCTGCCCATTGACGGTGTGCTTGATCCACACGGCGTTGCCCTGGCGCGATGAGCAGTTGCCACACGCCTCGCCATCGGCAGCTGCAATCACCGGGAAGGTGCGCCAACCACCGAAGCTATTCACGCCGCCATTGATGAAGTCAATGCCGCCGTGAAAGCCACCCCCACCCGAATAGTACCAGCCGGACAGAATAGACATCCTGGCGGTCGGCTGGAAGGGTAAAGTCAAGAATGGGGTAGCTGTCGCCTGGCGCGCAGGCGAGCGATAGGACTTGAGGGCGCGAGCATCAGCAGTCGCAGGAAGGAGCAAAGAAGCGGATAATACCAGCGCGAAGGCTCCGAAGAATACAGAACGGACCTTACCGCCATGCTTTACCTGAGACCACAGGCCCGACAACGACGAAAAGCTAGAACGTAACAACGACATTAGAATATTACCTCCGATATATACAGGGCTACACGGGCACTCGAATAAGATCAAGCGCAACGAACCGATTATACTTGCAACAACGGCCGCTTATCTACCCATTTTGCCGACTTTTGGCGTTTTTACGACGCATAATACGTAAAGCTACGTAGCCCTGAGACCTTAGGCTACGTAATACACCGCACCGAAGTGCCGGCTACGTACTGCATGTGCTGCCCCTAATGATTGGAGTTATCCAAGCCAGGACAAAAGACGAAGGACAGATAATAGCTTCGTCCTTCGTTCTTCGTCTCCTAGTCAGCCCCGATTACTGCTGGAGCCACGACCACCTTTATCCTTGACGGGTGAAGCGGCCTGTGCTATAAAAGCGCTACAATCGCATACTCTTTAGAGGCGTGCGCGAAGCACAGTGGTAACACGAAGCAAAAGCTCTCGTCCGTCGCAAACACGGACCGAGCTATTTTAATTATGAGTTATGAATTATGAATTGAATGAGACTAATTCGTAATTTCCGAAGGGAACGAGGAGAGATGGAAGACAACACGCGGCAGGCCGTGCCACTGGAGGAGTTACACAGCGAACTGCGGGAGGCGCGTAAAGAGACAGAGGCCGAGGCACAGGCGGCTGATGCTGAGGTCAGCGCGGAGATTGCGGCCGAGGCTGAAGTGCGCGCGAGCGTGCAGACCGAGGAGGCCGAGCGGTGGCATGGGGTGAGCACGGAGGACAAGGCTGTACACGAGGTGATGACCCGCGCGGTCGTTGATGCCATAGTGCGCGATGAGCTTGAGCAGAAACTGAAGTCGGGTCGGCAATTGCATGTCAAGCTGGGCATTGACCCCACCGGGCCGCTGCTCCACCTGGGCCGCACCGTACCCCTCTTCAAGATGCGGCAGTTGCAGGATATGGGCCACCAGATCGTGCTAATCATAGGCGATTTCACGGCGCTGGTGGGCGACGCCTCCGACAAGGACACCTCGCGCCCGATGCTGTCGTCTGAGCAGATCGAGAAGAACATGGCGACCTACAAGGAGCAGATAGGCAAGATACTCGACCTGAACAGAGTGGAGTTCCGCTACAACTCCGAGTGGCTAAAGCCTCTCAACTTCAACGACGTGATCCGGCTGGCCTCCAAATTCACGGTGGCCCAGATGATCCAGCGCGAAAACTTCTCGGACAGGTGGGAACAGAGCAAGCCGATTGGCCTGCACGAGATACTCTACCCCCTCATGCAAGGCTTCGACTCGGTGGCTGTCGAGGCCGACCTGGAGCTAGGCGGCACCGACCAGCTATTCAACCTCATGGCGGGTCGCGCCCTGCAGCAAGACTTCGCTCAGGCTCCCCAATCGGTGATGACCATGAACATGATCGCGGGCACCGACGGGCGCAAGATGTCCACGACCTGGGGCAATGCCATCTGGATACTGGACGAAGCCCGTGACCAATTCGGCAAGGTGATGTCCATGAACGATGAGGTCATACCGGTCTATATGGAATCATGCACCCGAATGCCAATGGAGGAGGTTGAACGGTTCCGCAAGCGCCTCGAAGACGGCAGCTTTCACCCCATGGACGCCAAGAAGCGCCTCGCGTGGGAAATCGTGAAGATGTATCACAGCGAAGCCGCCGCCGATCAGGCCCGCCTTGATTTCGAGCGCCAGTTCCAGGAGCGCGGAATGCCGAGTGAGATACCCGTTGTTCCCGTTGAGAAGGCCGCCAGCGACAAGGCCAACGAAGCGGGCGAGGTAGGCATCCTGGACCTCCTGATCAACATCGGCCTGGCCCCCAACCTCAAGCAAGCCCAACGCCTGGCCGAGCAAGGCGGCGTGCGTATAAACGACGAGCGCATCACCGACCGCGAGCATCGGGTGAAGCCGGTGGATGGTATGATAATCAAGGCAGGAAGGAGTTTTGTGCGGATAGGGGGTTAGGGTCGTAGCGTATGGAGGAAATCACAGTGCAACCAACTGAACAACCATCCCCCGAAACAATCGAGGAGTTCGTCATCTCCTCGCATTTCAATCTACCCAAAGTGCAAGAAATGCTCGAACAGGAACCGGTGCTGCTCAACCAGAAGTGGACCAAGTTCGACGAGGACGCATTACAGGCCTCGGGGCATATGGGGCGTAGAGACATAGCCGAATATCTGCTGGCGAAAGGCGCGCCTCTCACTATCTTCGCAGCCGCCATGCTCGGTCGGCTAGAGGATGTAGAGAGGTTCCTCGCAGACGACCCCGGCCTGGCAAGCGCCAATGGCGTGCATGGCATCTCGATACTGTATCACACAGCTCTCAGTGGCAACGTACAAATCGCCGATATACTGGTGGCGCACGGAGGCGGCGAGGGCACAGGCGCGGCCCTGCACGGCGCGGTCAGGCCCGGTCAGATCGGCATGGTGCGTTGGCTGCTAGCGCGGGGAGCCGACCCCAATGTGCTGGATTACGAGGGCAAGATGCCCCTCACCGTCGCCCTAGAAAACGGGCGCAAGGAGATAGCGGAGATATTACGGCAGCACGGCGGGACAGAATAGCATATCAAGCAACAAAACAGCCACTGGCGGTGGCTGTTTTGTTGCTTGATATAGGAAGGCTATTTCTAGAAATTCGCCTTTACCCCCTCCGCTTGCAACGCATCCCGCACGATGCCGATTATTCTCTTCAAGTCCTCCTCTGATTTGGTCGACTCGAAGCGGTAGGTGATGGCAGGCTCGGTGTTGGAGGCGCGCACCAGCGCCCAGCCGGTCGGGAAGACCACGCGAGAGCCGTCTATGGTGATTACCTTGTACTCTTTCTCGAACTTGGCTTTCAACCGGTCTATCAACGCGAACTTCTTCGACTCGTCCACGTCCAGGCGGCCTTCGGGCGTGTTGAAGTAATGGGGCACGTCCTGGAACCGCTCGGAGATAGGGGTGCTCGCGTCGCCTATAGCTTCCAGCAGGCGTGCGCCCGCGTAGATGCCGTCGTCGAAGTCAATGATGGGATCGTCGAAGAACATGTGGCCGCTGAACTCGCCTGCGAAAGGCGCACCCGTCTCTAGCCGCTTGGCGAACACATTAGTGTAGCCCGTCCGCCACATGACCGGCACGCCGCCGTGCTTCTCGATGTCCTCCGGCAAAGCCAGCGAGCATTTCACATCGAAGATAATGTCCGCGCCCGGCTTGCGCTGTAGCGCCTTGCGTGCGTACAGGATCATGTACATGTCCGGCCACACGATATTGCCGTTGTTGTCTATCACCCCCAGGCGGTCTCCATCGCCGTCAATCCCGATGCCCACGTCTGCTCCCTGCTTCTTCACCTCGGCTTGCAAGTCCACCACGTTCTCCTCCTTCAAGGGATTAGGCAGGTGGTTCGGGAAGTGACCGTCCGGTTGAATATAGATGCCGCTCACATCGCAGCCGAGCGCCCGGTATACCTCCAACGCGGTTGGGCCGGTCACGCCGTTGCCGGGGTCTATCACCACCTTGAGATGGCGCTCGACCTTGATGGTGTTGGTGATGTACTTCACGTATTCAGGTTGGGTGGGGCGCTCTGTGTATTCCCCTTTGCCCTCGTGGAACTGGCCCCGCTCGATGATGCGGCGCAATTCCTGCACGTCATCTGAACTGAGCGGCGCGTTGAGGCCTTCGCCCGTTCTCTTTCGCAGTTTGAGGCCGTTATAC
>JBBSGN010000346.1:0-4209 GCA_038254085.1 Chloroflexia bacterium
TAACACCCGTTTTACTCCTTCATAATATCAAGATCGGTCGTGTCCACCGTGGGCTTCTGGCGGACGAGGGAGATTATGATTGCTAGGCCGACGGCGGCTTCGGAGGCGGCTACTGTCACCACGAACACCACGAAGTTCTGGCCGGCCATCGAGTTGAGCGAGGCTCCGAACGCTATCAGCGAGAGATTGACCGCGTTCATCATCAGTTCCGCCGACATGAATATCACCAGCACGTTGCGCCGCGTTAGCACGCCAATCAGCCCGATAGCGAACAGCAACGCGCTTACCGCCAAAAACCAGGCCAACGGCACTCCCGTCGTTTCCGATACCGTAGAAATCATACGCTTCCCCTCCTCCCTTCGGGAATTATGAATTACGAATTATGACTCGTCCGCTTCTACTCCGGATGTGGTGCCTGCGCCTACGCCGCTTGGTTGCTCTACCAGGGGGATCTCTATCTCATCAGCGCGGGCATCGGGGACCTGGGTGCCCATGGCAGGGCGCAGCTTCTTCTCGATCTGCTCTTCCTGCGGAGAATTGGAGATCGAGCGGCGGCCCAGCGATATACCGATTGACGGCAGTACCTCTTCCACTTCGGCAGGCTCCTCTTTGCGGGCCAGCACGATTGCGCCTAGCACCGCCAACAGCAATATTAGCGAGGCCACTTCAAAAGGGAAGAGGAACTTTGTGTAGAGCGTCTGGCCGAGGGCTTGCACGTTGCCGCCTACCTGGGCCACCTGCGTAGTGCTCCAAACTGTGTTGGTGTTGCCTACCGTGTCGCCTATATGCACTGCCTGGGGTTGGGTGCCGAGCAGCGCCACGCCCATCATCTCCACAGCCAGAATCAGGCCAACGGGCCAGGCGATTATCATCTGGGCGCGATGGATGCCTTGTAGCTTAGGCCCCTCTTTCAAGCCGAGGAGCATGATAACGAACAGGAATAGCACCAGTATCGCGCCCGTGTACACCAGCACCTGCAAGGCCGCCAAAAACTCGGCCCCCAGCATGACGTACATGACGGCAAGCTGGAAGAAAGTCGACACCAGCCACAGGGCCGCGTGGACAGCGTTAGCCCGCGTCACCATCATCAAAGAGCTAATTATAGCAACCCCCGCCGCCCCAAAGAAAACCAACTGCCCAAGCGGCGGAAGAGGTATGACTACACCAAAAAGGTTTATGTTCATGCTACTCTCCGGATCAAGGCGTAAAACGTAAAACGTGAAACGTAAGCCTCATCAGTCTACGTCGGGTATGTACTCAACGGTTTCCTCTCTTTACGCCTGTTCAGGCTCCTCGCTATACCCTTCCGCCCCATGTCCAGCCTGTTCCGGGCCGGCTGGGCGGGCTAACTGAGTGGGTCGGGTGGTGCCGCCTATGGGGGTGTTGATTATCTCATTGATGCCTTCCAGGCCGGCTGCCCTGGCGTCTTTGTCGAGGCGCACGTTTAGCTCGGCCATATAGGTCTTGCCCAGCGACAGCAATTTCTCTTTGTCGTAGACGGTCTCGCCCCGGTTGTCGGTCGCCATCTCAAAGTGGTGGCTCATTACGATTGCCTCCACAGGACACACCTCGACGCAGAGGCCGCAGTACAGGCAGCGTGTCTCGTTGATTTCGTAGTAGTAGCGCATCTTCTTGGCGCGCGGCTCCAATGGGTCAAGGCCCTTCAGGTAGTAGTGCTCGAACGGGTGCCATTCGTCCAGATGGTCGGCCCCCGGCGCTTCGTCCTCGATAACGCCGATGCTGATGCAGTCAACAGGGCATATCTGGGGGCACAATCCGCACCCCACGCACTTCTCTCGCCCGGTCTCAGGGTGCGGTATCAGTCCGACAGCACCCCGGAAACGCGGCGAAAGCTCACGCATAGCGTCCGGGTATTGCACCGTAATGGTTGGCTTGAAGAATTGCCTCAGGGTGACGAGAAACCCGCCAACCTGGTTGGTTAAGTCCATTTGCATTTCCTTCCTGTCCCGCTTCGCGGAATTATGAATTATGAATTGAATGAGCTATTTCATAATTCATAATTCATAATTGATATTACGCACTGCCTTTGCGCTCCACGCTGACGGCCCGCGCCTCTCCCTCTATTGTGCCTCGGCCACCATGCGCGGTGCGAACCAGGATGATGGAGCGATCCACCAGCACAGGACGCTCGGCCTTGCCGAACCACCCTATGCCTGCTACGCTCGAAAGGCCGTATATTGCCAGCGCGCCCAGCGCCAACTCGATTACCACCATTATCAGCCAGTAGAGCCAATTATCGGCGGGTGAAGGCACGCCGCTCGCCGTTGGCGGGAAAAATATCAGCTTGAGGACCGCGATTATCAGAATGTTGGCTATTGTCAAAGGCAAGAACACCTTCCAGCACAGACCCATCAACTGGTCGTAGCGAAAGCGCGGCAACGTCCAGCGCAGCCAGTAGATGACGAAGACCAGGATGCCCATCTTCAACACGAACCAGTGCGGCCCTGAGCCGAGCAGTCCTGATACAAACGGGATGTCGGTGCCGTCTATGAACGCCGCGAAAGGCGATACCCAGGCCCCCAGGAAGCAGGCTACCGTAAGCGCCGTCATGGACAACATGCCCACGTATTCGCCTGTTTGGAAGAGCAAGAAGCGCGTGCTGCTGTACTCGGTATGGTAACCGCCCACAAGCTCAGACTCGGCCTCCGGCAGGTCGAAGGGCGCGCGACTACTCTCGGCGATGGCCGAGGTAAGAAAGACAATGAAGGCCACCGGCTGGAGAAATACGAACCAGAAGCCCGGCGCCCCGGGAGCGTGCAGCGTGGGGTGCTGGGCGCTGGCTATACTTGCCAGGCTCAAGGAGCCACTGAGCAGGAACACCCCAACCAGCGATATGCCCAGGGCTATCTCGTAGCTGATTACCTGCGAGGAAGAGCGCAACCCGCCCAGGAGGGGGTACTTGCTGTTGGACGACCACCCAGCCATGATGAAACCGTACACACCCAACGACGACAGCGCCAATACAACCAGCGCGCTTACGCCCACATCGGAGGCGAACCAATCTATTGGCTGGAATATGTCAATATGGCCGGGCTGGTTGGCCGCAGGTCCGAACGGTATCACCGCCATCATGCCCAGCGCCGCCAGCACAGCCACCAGGGGCGCGATCCAGAAGACTATCTTATCGGCTCCCGCCGGTATGGTGTCCTCCTTCTTGAGCATCTTTATCAGGTCGGCGAAGCTCTGTAGCAGACCGATAGGACCAGCGCGGTTCGGCCCCATGCGCGCCTGCATATGCGCGGCCACCTTGCGCTCCAGGTACACCAGGAAGGCCACCACCACCAGGATTACGTTCACTATCAGGAAGGCCACTATGAACTTGATCAGAAAGTATACCCAGTCCATCTTTCCTCCAGTTGCGAGTTGTGAGTTGTGAGTTGCGAGTTATTAGCTCCCGGTTGCAAGAAACTACTCACAACTCACAACTCGCAACTCGTCACGGTTGTATCGCGGGGTTCAGCACGTTGGCAGTGGCGATAGGCTGCAATTCACGTAGCGATCTGCCACCGCTGTTGGGGGCCACTTGCGCACGGATCGGCACAGCTTTATGTTCGGTTGTCTGGTCACTTAGCATCTGGCGTGCCTCGCGTACTGCGTGATTGGTGCCTGCCTGCTCTAACGTGATCGCCAGGAATGCTCGGCCCTCTATTTCGCGGTCCAGCACCAGCGACACGGCGTAAATCGGGTCATGAGCTAACACGCCCTCTATCATCACCAGCACCGGCACCTCATTGCCTATACCCAATCGTTCAGCGTCCCGGCTGTTCAGGTGCAACCGAGGCGTAGGCTCCACGCGGCTCAACCCATAGCTGTGCCTGCTGAACGTGCCGGTCCTATAAGGGAACAGCCCAAAGCCTATAGTTGCCATAAGTGCCCCATCCGAACCCGAAGCTACTAATTCCGCATTCCGCATTCCGAACTCCGCATTCATCACCGCTTTGCCGCTCGGCGTGGCGAACGTGTCAGTGTACAGCACCGGCGTGCCCGGGTCGAGGCGGTCGGGGCAGGGCCACATGAGGCTCTTGACTTTCAACTGCTTGTAAGAGACGGCGGCGGGCATCGGTATGGCGTCGTCTATAAACTCGGTCATATCCAGGCGCGAGAAGGCGATGCCCGCGTACTGCGGCACTACTTTGGCTATCTCATCAAGTACGTCTTTGGGGCTGGTCGCGGGCAGAGGTACGCCCA
>JBBSGN010000347.1:0-4190 GCA_038254085.1 Chloroflexia bacterium
CAATGGGTACACCTGTGGGCAACCACCGGCAGGCCCTTGTGTGCCACCTGGCAACCTACCATACTTCCTGACCTACAACAACATCACGAGGGGGCAGACGAGCAAGATTGTGGCTAACACTTTCTTCCCCGTAAACTGCGCGCCCGGCGTGGCTGAGATCAAGGACAAGCAGTAGTATGGTTCAGTGAGTGACCGGGCGGTCCGGTAAGAGAAGGCAGTGTACTTAGTCAGGAGGGAGGCCACGCGGTCTCCCTCCTGTTATAGTTGCGCGTGCTGGCTTCCGCGTCGGAGTGAGCACCCCAAAGTCGGGCACGAGTCATGCTAGCTGTTCTCTGAACCGATTTTACAAAGACGGGGGCGACTTCATATGAGCAAGATAGGCAAAGACACCAAGATAACCTGGTATGGCCATGCGACCTTCCTGTATGAAACACCTGGTGGCAAGCGAGTGATGATAGACCCCTGGGTGCAAGGCAACCCGGCCTGTCCAGAGGACATGAAGCGGGTCGAAAAGCTCGACGCGATGCTCATCACGCACGGCCACTTCGACCACATAGGCGACGCGGTGAAGATCGCCAAGAGCGCGAAACCGACCTCGGTCGTGTGCATATTCGAGCTGTGTAACTGGCTGGAAAAGAAGGGCGTTGAGGGGTGCGTGGGCATAAACAAGGGCGGCACCGTGCAGGTCGAAGGCCTGAAGGTGACGATGCTCCACGCCGACCATTCGTGCGGCATACAGGACGACGACGGCTCGATTATCTATGGGGGCGAAGCCGTGGGCTATTTGATAGAGCTTGAGAACGGCTTCAAGATATACCAGTCAGGCGATACGGCCCTGTTCGGCGACATGCGCCTGTATGGAGAGCTATTCAGCCCCGACCTTGCCGTACTGCCCATAGGCGACCACTTCACGATGGACCCACGCCAGGCCGCCTACGCCTGCGAAATGCTCGGCGTGAAGACCGTCATCCCCAGCCACTTTGGCACCTTCCCCGTCCTGACCGGCACCCCCGCCAAACTCCGCCAGGAACTAGACAAGCGCGGCTACCAATGTGAAGTGATAGAGATGAAGCCGGGGGAAACGACCGATTAGTACCGAGTACCGAGTCATTCAAACTAACTCGGTACTCGATACTCGGTACTTCGTCAGGGTGCGGAGGTGGGGATGAGGAAGTTGGCTAGGACGTAGCCGCTGCGGCCATCGCCGGGTAGCTCGACGCGTCGCCAGGTGCCAAGTGAAGTTGTTACGTCAGGACCGATGACCTTGAAGACCGCGCCTTCTCCGACACTCACCACGTTCTTGGCGTCGGGCTTCGGCTCAACACGCAGCTTGACGCCCTGCCCCCCGGTGTTAGCCAATCTGACGTATTCGGCGACCGGGGTGGCCTTGGGGGTCGGAACCTGGGTGGCGGCTGCTGTGACGATAACTGTCTGGGTGGCGAGCGCCCCGGTGCCGGGGGTGGTGTCGGCTGTGGCGTCACTGCCGGGCAGGAGCGCCCTCGGTATGTCGGTGATGCCCTTGGCCCATTGGGGCGTGACGCGCGCTAGCAGGAAGGCAAAAGCCAGCACCGCGATAACCGTCACTATGGTCAGCCCCGAACAGCCTACACGTCGTGGCGGCTTGTACAGGGGATATTCTTCCGGCTCCAATGGCAGCCGAGGCTCAGGCGTGTTTATCGGCATGAATTACTATACCTTCCTGGGTTATTGAGTGCCGAGTACCGAATAGTGAGTACCGAGTGAGTTATGAGCTATCTCCACTTGCCAACCTCTCGGTACTCAGTACTCGGTACTTTCTCCATAAGCGTACAGGGTGAAGGGGTGGGGCGTCAAGGCGTGCCGAGGACGCTGCCCACTATCTGGGGGTAGCCGGAAAGCAAGGCTCGTGCCTCTATTACCGGCTTGCCCGCCAGTTGCACCTTTTCAAGTTCAAGCGCGCCATTGCCTGTCCAGACCACGAGCCTAGGCAAGCCGTCCTGTTGAGCGAGGGCGACGGTGCCCGGCGCTTGCGGCTCCATATCAGGCATGATAGGCCGGGCGCTCCAAATCTTGAGCAGGCGGTCCCCCCAATAAGTATACGTACCGGGCCAGGGCTGTAAGGCTAGCACCCGGCGAGCGATCTCTTCGGCGGGCGCGTTCCAGTCTATCAGTCCATCCTCTTTACTCAATGTATGCGTGAGGGTGGCCCCTTCTTGTGGTTGGGGCGCCGGCTCTATCTCGCCCCGCAGCCACAACGGTAACGTCTCGGCAAGCAGTTCTGCCCCAATCTCCGCCAATCGCGCACTCAGTTGTGGGTGGGTCTCTTCAGGCTCTATCCTCACGCTACGCTGGGCCAGCATGGGCCCGGTGTCCAGTCCCTTGTCCATGAGGATGATGCTTACACCCGTTACATCATCGCCCGCCAGTATAGCCGACTGTATAGGTGCGCTACCGCGCCACCTGGGCAAGAGCGATGGGTGGAGGTTTATACCGCCATGCCGAGGCAGGTCGAGCAGCGAGGGGGCCAGGTACTCGCCATAGGCCACCAGCACGGTCGCTTCAGGGTTCAACTCGGCCAGGGCCGCGCGGAAGTCGGGGTCGCGCAGCGTCGGGGGCTGGATTACGGTCAGCCCAAGTTGTTCGGCCAGCGCCTTCACGGGCGGCGGTGTGAGCTTGCCGCCCCTACCCGCCGGTCGGTCCGGCTGGGTAACCACCGTTATCGCATAGGGACCTTGAGAGAGTACACGCAGTGACGGCACCGCGAACTGCGGCGTGCCCATGAAGACGAGTCTCGATTCGATAGCGGATTGAGCCATACGGTGGTAATATAGAGGTCATTGGGGAGGATGTCAAACGGGACGACCGACGCTAGTCTAACTCGCCTATCAGCAGGCGTCTCGACCGTCAGCCGTCAGCAACGATGGAGACCGCTATGCCGCCTAACGAATCGAGCAAGAACAATCGCTGGCTGAATACACAGCGCAGGAGTGGCGAGGACTATGACGCGCCGTATCGAGAGCGGGCGCGCGCGGGCGCGAATGTGCATGGGGAGGCCGATTTCGTGGAGGCATACCACCCCAGGTCGGTGCTGGACGCGGGATGCGGCACGGGCCGAGTGGCAATCGAATTGGCCCGCCGGGGCGTTGACGTGGTGGGTGTGGACCTCGATCCTGGCCTGCTCAACAGGGCGCGAGAGAAGGACCCCTACCTCGAATGGCGTCTGGACGACCTCTCGACCGTCGTGCTGGGTCGCCGCTTCGACACTATCGTGATGGCAGGCAACGTGATGATCTTCCTCACACCTGGCACCGAGGGGAAAGTGCTGAAGAACATGGCGGGCCACCTGGCTCCCGGCGGCGTGCTGATAACCGGCTTTCAACTAAGCATGGGTTACTTGGAACTGGACGACTACGACAGGCTAGCCCAGGAAGCCGGCCTCACCCTCACCGAGCGCTACTCCACCTGGGACCGCGACCGCTGGGAGGCTGATAGCGCGTATGCGGTGTCGGTACACCGGCTGGGAGTAAAGCGTAAAACGTAATGACAGGCCTTTACGCATTACGTTTCACGGTATCGCACGGTTGACCCACTCCAGTGGCTCGACCGGCGGGCCGCTTACGTGTAACTCCCAGTGGACGTGGGGGCCGTTGGAGAGGCCGGTGTTGCCGGAGAGAGATACTACCTCGCCCTGCCGCACCTTCTGGCCTACAGCGGCGATCAGCTTGGAGTTGTGGGCCAGCAAAGAGAAGACGCCCACGCCGTGATCTATGATGACGGCGTTACCCCTATCGGACAGCCTGCCCGCGAACACCACCACACCGGCAGCAGGCGCGTGAACCGGCGTGCCTTCGGCGGCGGCCATGTCCATGCCCCCATGATAGGTGGTGGGCGTGGAGCCGTTCGGGCAGTTATAGCACCGGCGCGTGGCGAAGGCCGACGTGATGCGTATCTTCCCATCCAGCGGCACCCTGAACGGGCCGTCCCAATACTGCTCAGGTGTGCGCTCAGTAAATATCGCATCGAGCATGGCCCGCTCTTTCGACGTGATGGCCGGTTCGAGCAGCGAGGCAGTCTGCGGGTCGAACTGGAGCGACTCGGAGGGGAAGGGATAGCTCACCACCTGCAAGTTGCGCGCGACAGCGTGATGCTCCCCTCCTCCATTCTGCAAGTTTATAGTAACCGCGTGCGGGCCGAGGTCCTGGAACGGCACC
>JBBSGN010000348.1:0-4185 GCA_038254085.1 Chloroflexia bacterium
AAGAACCGCCTCGCCGCAACCATGTCTCGCCTCTTTGAGAGCATCGAGTCCACCAGGTTGCCGTCCCTATCTACAGCACGATAGAGATAGCACCATTTACCGTTCACCTTGACATACGTTTCGTCGACGTACCAGGAACGACCAGCTTTGCCTCGGCGCCGGGACCGCAATTGATGTGTGACGAGTGGGGCAAATCTTGCTTCCCAATCGCGAACTGTTTCCTTGATAAACTCAAATCCACGCACCAAGAACATCTCTGCTAGGTCTCGCAAGCTCAGTTTGTATCTCAGCCTCCACAAGACAACGAGCATGACGACATCCGTCGGGAACTGTATATGATTGTAGTGAGTGTCAGTACGCTCGTTGAATTTGCGAGCACAGTCGCAGCAGCGGAAAGTGCGATAGCCAAGAGAGGTCTTCTTATCCAACTGGGTAGTTGCGAATGACTGGCAATGAGGGCAATTCATCGGTATTCCTTCTCGCTATGATCCAATTCTGTGCAAGGATAACCGATGATTGACCTGAGCTCCAAATGCCAACCTCATTTCTGACACTTCCCCTACGCCTGGCTTACGCCTTGTTTGTGCCTAAAAAGGTGGTGCGTAGGCAGGATCGGCAATTGACGCGCCGTCGGACCTCGGCTGCGCCCGCTTGCTGCCCACCTGGACGCTAAAGCGCCAGGGTGCCGCTTCACAGGGCTTGCGAGGCCGACTACCCTACTTTCTGTTCACCCTGGCGCTGCCTTATCTACCTAGCTTTACTCTAGGATATCTGGTATCAGGAGCTATCGGGCAAGGGTGAACCCTGCGGGCTGCGCCGCCTGTCTCCGTTGCGCTGGGTGTTCCTGTAGCGTCACACTCAGCTACACTACGCATGCGGCTTGCAGAAGTAGGGTAGTCGGCCTCATGTCCTCTGCCGACGGCGCACAGCATGCGGGAATTCCCCCTTGACCCCCTTCCCGCTGCTGTTTGGTGGTGTCCCTTTGGGACGATATTTATATGGCAGGCTCACTCCGACCAGGGCGTATGGGGCCGCGCCTGTAGCTCGCCGTCAACGTAGATGTCCACCCGCTCGTTGAAAAAGCAGATCAGGTCGCGAATCTTGGGGCACTCGGGCACGGGGTCGTGGTAGCGCCAGGCTACATTGACGAGCCGCCTCTCGGCGATGCGGGCCGTGTAATAGTCGGCGATCCCCTTGTAGGGGCAGCGGCTCGTATGCTCGGTCGGTTCCAGTAGATTGGGCCAGATATCTTCGGGCGGGATGTAGTAGCGCGTGGGCAGGTTCGTCTCGAACAGGAGATAGGGGCGGTCGGTCTCGGCCAGCACCATACCGGCAACCTCGAGCCGCACGTGCCGAGAACTTGCCAGCACGTCTACCCGCTTATGAGGGTCGCGCGCGTGGACGAAGATTTCCTCTGCTTCCTCGTACCATGCGTCCATCGCGTCCCAGGCGAACGTCACGTAGCCCTTGAGATCGGCGATGCCGGTGGGTGGGTCTTCGTATATCCAGGCTCCACGCTCCGCCACCTTACCGCCTGCGCTCAAACGGGCATAGCGCCGCCCATCGCGGTAGGTATCGGGGCCTTCAAAGGCAAGCGCCTCCATGCGCACATCTGCCTGCGGGAAACAGTAGGTCGGCAGCCGCCCGGGGCCATACTCGATCAGCAGGAGGGCGCGACGGCTGTCGGCTATGATCTCGCCCCCGAAGCGCACGCGAATCCAGCGCGCGGTTGGCTCAACGATCGGACTGAAGCGAAATGCTTCAGGCGGCGTGCTGGGTGCCTGGGCGGGCGAACGCGGTTCCATTCGGATATACCTCCTCATTATCACGCTATGGGCCGGCAAGGGGGCCTGGGTCTACACCGGCAAATATACTATTTGGCACTATTGGGCGGCTGCGAGGGCATAAGGGATCGCCGCATCAGGACCCGGCACCGGTCGACACCGGTAACTATACCACCGGGCGGCTGCCAGGGCAACACAGCTTGCCGCTGCAAGACCTGCTAGCGTCCCACGGTCCCGCCCTAACTCTCCTCGGGCTCCATGAGCGCCCGCGCGGCTCCGCAGGTGGTGAGCCAGATGGTGCCCGCCGCCCAGCCGCCCACAACGTCGATCGGGTAATGGACCTCCAGGTAGACGCGGCTCCAACCGACGAGCGAGCAGAGGGCGAGCACCGGCAGCCAGACCAGCCTTACCAGGGGCCGCCCCGCGAGCATTCCCCTGATCCTCCGGACGCCCGCCTCATACGCATCCTGGTCGTGGATGATCATTCCATAGTGAGGCAGGGCATTCGTCGCATTCTGGAGGAGCGGCCGAACATGGAGGTCGTGGGGGAGGCGGAAGATGGCCTGACAGCAGTTGAGCGGGTGGGCATACTGCATCCTGACGTCGTCCTCCTGGATTTGCAACTACCCGGGTTATCGGGCATCGAAACACTACCCCGGTTGTGGGCCGCGCACCCGGCGGTTGAAGTGATCATATTGACCATGTTCGACCAGGTTGAGGAGGTCTTTGCCGGCCTCAAGGCCGGGGCGCGTGGCTACTTACTCAAGGACGCAGCACCGGCGGCGATTGTACAGGCTGTGCGAGCCGCCAGCCGCGGAGAGTCTTCGCTCTCTCCTGCTCTGGTGACCAGAGTGCTGGACCGTTTTGCCGTGCTGGCCCGGCGAGAAGTGGACCCTGACGCGCTCACAGAGCGCGAGATGGATATCCTGGGTTGCATGGCTCGAGGCATGCCCTACAAGCAGATCGGAGTGCAACTGAGCATAACGTCCAAGACGGTGCAGTACCATGTAAGGAACATCCTGCAGAAGCTCCACGTCGCCAGTCGTGGTGAGGCGGTGGCAGTAGCAACCGAGAAGGGATTATTGAGCCGACCGTAACGACTAATGACCAACGATGTGAGGGCAAGGGGCAACGCGCTCACGCAGACAATATTTACGCATACCCTTACCCTGGTCCAAGACCAGGGTATTTGTGTGTCCGCAGACTAGCCCGATTGCCGGGGTGCGCTGTGCGCAGCGGAGCGATAATGTAAGAGTAAAAGACTAAACTCGCGATCCCGAGGAGGGATATCATGAACATTTGGAATCGACACACCCCCCGCTTCGGCCTCAGAGCAGATATGCTCGACGGCCTGTTTTAGGAGTGGGCACATCTAAGAGTGCACCCATTCGCGTCTTGATTGCGGATGGCGATCCGCTGGTCTGTAAAGCCCTCGCACGCTTGCTCGGCAACGGGGCAGATGTCGAAGTTGTCGCCACCTCGGCTGATCGAGGTGAAGTATTAGAACTCGCTGGTTGGTTCCGCCCGGCCGTCGCGCTGGTGGATGCTCGCACGGTCCGGCTGGATGGCATGGACGTAACGCGGAGCCTATGCCACAGCTTCCCGGCGACGCGGGTTATCATCTTGAGCGTCTATGAGGCGCTACGTGACGAAGCTCTCAGTTCGGGAGCCTGCCGCTTTCTCCTAAAGGATGGCGGTCGAGACGGGTTAGTGGCGGCTATCCGCCTGGCAGCGAGTGGACAGTGCGAGGGCGACCTCAGCGCTATGGGTGAGAACGACTCACTCGGTGGCAAAATGCGTAATCGCCGCAAACCCTGAAGAGACAAATAATGAAAATCTCAGAACTGAAGGGCCGGGCTGTAGTTAGCCTTGAAGATGCCAGAAAAATTGGCGAGGTCGAGGACTTGATGGTCGAACCCAAGAGCCACCACATTGTGAGCATCAAGGTAAGAACAGGTATGTTTCACGCGGCGCAGGTAATACCTGTGGCCGACGTCAAGAACGTGGGCGGCGACGCCGTTACGATCTCCACTGGCGCTGGCGTGGCAAATACGGGTAGCATGATTGGGTCCGCCAGGCAGCAGATCGCAGCCTCGGAGAGCAGTAGCGGCAGTGCCGAGGCTGCAGGGGCTGCCGGGGCTACTACGACCGCGACGAACTCCGTGGGCTCCGTGGGTTTCCAGGCACCCATTGAGATAACCAGCCTCCTGGGCAACAAGGTCGTGACTGATGCAGGGACTGTAGTTGGCGAGCTTAGCGATGTCATGATAGACTGGGTTGACCTGACGATTACGGGCTATGAGGTGCACACGGGCGGCCTTTTCACTAAAGCTCAGGAGTTTGTAGATACGCCGGAGGTCCACTATGGCAATAAGCTCATCACGATACCCGCCGAACTTCT
>JBBSGN010000349.1:0-4181 GCA_038254085.1 Chloroflexia bacterium
CCCTTGTCGTACAGCAGCTCCAGGAGCAACCTGAAGATATGCAGGACCAGGTAAACATAGATGTGCATGGTCCAAGCATAAGCGGGGCGGAGTGCTTGCACAAGGGGCCGACACGCACCAGACGAATAATTGCACACTACACCCTGCGGAAGCCCTCCTAGGGGACTCTTAATCAGTGGGTTCAAGGTTCAAGTCCTTGGCGGCTCACCACAAAATACGCACGATATTAGCTCGGATGTACTATTATCCGGGCTTTTTGTTTGGGTTTGACGACAATCAGCCGGGAGACTGGCCGCTTGCTCAACTCCAATACTAATAGCCAAGGGTCACAGGTTACTACACGTTGCCCAAATAGCTCCGCGGAACATGCCGCGTCGGCACCCGCGAACTACATTTTCTCATCGAGTTATCTTGCCCCTTGTCGTTATACTCACAAGCCAAGTCGCCACCCTCTTACGCGAGGCTTGCAAGCCTCGACAACGTGGCACAGCACTTTTATACTTGCGGGCACAAGCATCAAAAGAGAGTGGAGGTAGCAATCAAATGGGAGATTTCTCGCAGCGTCACAGGCAAATGATGGCTCGGCTATTCGAGGAGGTCTGGGGCAAAGGCAACGCTGAAGCAGCCGACGAGTTCTACGCCGCAGGAGACTACCTAGACGGTCTCAAGCAAGTCGCACGCAAGCTCTATTCTGCCTTTCCTGACTGGCACGTGACGATTAACGACATGGTGATTGAGGGCGACAAGATTGCGGTTTACTGGACCGGTAGAGGGACTCACCAGGGCAAATGGCAGGGCATTGCACCCACAGGTAGACACGTAAGTGTTGACGGCATAGACATCGAGTATCTTAGTGAAGGCAAGATAGTAAATGAGGAAGGCGTAATTGACATGATGGGCATGATGCGGCAACTGACCGACCAGACCTCTGACAGCCATCAGTCAGTAGAGACATAACCATCGCCAGCCCAGGCGTAGACAGGCTCACCGAACAGGCTGATCACCGCACTGTGCTCATGGAACGGCGCATTGCGACCACACAGGTCGCTGCCGTTCGCCAGGCCGTTGGGAAAACGCTCTGAGCGTGAGAACAGCAGCAACCATGCCGACTCGACCGCGCCGCAGGCGAGGATAAAGAGGTCCGCCCAACTTGGTTTGTCCTCACTTTACCCTGCACTCTTTTCATGCATGAGCCAAACGCATAAAGAGGGGGAAAGCCCTTTCGTTTTATTAGTCTACGTCATTTACCGTATTTTTGGCCCCTATGGTGCCTTGCAAGCGGCAGATGGGTTGACAACGATTTTGCTGCTGGGGTATCATCTCCCTTGCGTCTGTCTTAAAGACGCCTTTGCCCAATGGGGTTATTCCCTGGGCAGATGATCGGGGCGCAAAACAATGTTTGGTAGGGGGCCTGCGTATATTTCTCGCACGGCTCTATCCTGAAAACTGTGCGCCCAGGAGGCCGTTATCCGGCCTTCTAAGTCGTTTTTTACAACTAGAGCCAGGAGGGAAGCCGGTAAATGTCTTCTAACCTGCCCTTGTGGGGCAAAGGGGCGGAGAACGGGGTCGAAGCTCTTCGACCGGAAGAGAGCAGCCGAGAGGCAAAGGCGGAAGGAAAACGCACCGCCCGCCCCAGGTCAAAGTCCCAGGCGCGCACACAACAAGCCATCAACGACGCTACGCAGGGTCTACACTCTCTGCTGAACCCGCAAACCGACGACACGCACCCCCACATTATTTCGCCTTCGGGCGCGACCCGAAACCAGACTCGTGGCCGAGTAGCCGGCCCGACCGCAGACCGCACGCTCGGCCCTGCGCGCACCCCCGGAAGCCCACTCCATCTCTTGCAAGATGGACCCGATTCCTCTAGCTCCTCGCTCTCTGTCGTGCCGCCCAGGCCAGGCAGCGCCACCCAGCCCGTCCCCCAAACACGGCTGGGCGCAGGTGTGGCCCTTGCCACAGGTCAGTTGCAGGTGGCCCGCGAACGTGCTAACCTGCTCATCAGCCCGGTGGACACCCCCGGTGGGTTGAGCGCGGATATAGCCGCTTTGCATTCGTCCAGGCGTGCGGCTTCCCAGTGGGTGACGCGGTATGCCACCCACCTGGTTATACTGCTGGTGGTGTGTGCGCTGGTGGCGGTGGGCGGACTCAAGACGTTTACGGCGCAAGGGGCCTACTCGCACGCTTTGCAGGCGGCTAACGCCCTCACAGGCACTGACTACGAAGACGGCAAGCCCGACCCCGACAGCCAGGACTACGCGCTGGCTCTCCCCCGCACCGAGTTGGGTGGGGTCGATGCAGCAGCTAACTCGCTCGTTCCCCAGGCCGCCAGGCCATCACAGGGTGCCGGCACGCAGGCGAGCGCCCCCGTCGCAGGCTTGGTCGTCCAGTACAAGGTCGCGCAGGGCGACACCATCGAGTCCATAGCCGCCAAGTTCAACGTCATGCCAGAGACGGTCATGGGGTCGAACGGCATCTACGACTCGGAAGAAGAGTTGGCCTCTGGCCGCGTGCTGAACATACCGCCTATTGATGGGATGTACTATGTAGCTGCTCAGGGCGATACGGTCGAGAGTATCGCCAACCGCTTCCAGGTTGAGCCTGACGACCTCCTCTCCTACAAAGGCAATAACATCAGCAACTGGGCCGTGAAACCGGGGCAGGCCATACTGGTTCCCGGCGGCATGATACCCCCACGTGAAGCGACCATCAACTACACGGTAAGGCCAGGCGACACCCTCAAGGGCATCGCCGCTCGCTATGCGGTGGACGTGCCCACCATGATCAACAGCAACAGCATACCCGACCCGGATAACCTCAAAATAGGCTCGCAGTTGCGTATCCTGCCCGTTCCCGGTATCGAGTACAAGGTCAAGAAGGGCGACAATATCGAGAGCATAGCGGACCGCTTCAGCGTCACCCCGCAGATGATCCTCGACTACACCCCCAACCACCTCAATGTGAATAGCACCCTGCATATTGACCAGGTAGTGATGGTGCCTGGCGGCAGCCCGCAGGACGAGCCGGTGTCGGTGGCGGCAGCCCGCATCGAGCCAAGCGCGGGTGGGTCCAGCCGCCCGCCTGAGCGCCAACCCGCCCCCCCTGAGCCGCCCAAGTCGGACAATTCGGGTAACTCGGATAACTCGGATAACTCGGACAATAACCCACCGGCCAAGCCAGCACCTAAACCGAATCCCGTACCCAAGCCACAGCCCAAACAAGACAACTCGGGGGATAATTCGCCCAAAGTGGGCACAGGACGGTTGATATGGCCGGTCAACGGCACGATCACCCAGTACTTCAGCAGTCACCACAACGGCCTCGACCTGGCTATCAGCGCGGGCACGCCAATACACGCAGCCGATTCGGGCCGGGTGGTGTGGGCAGGCTGGCGCACCGACGGCCTCGGCTATTGCGTGATCATTGACCACCTGGACGGCCTCACGACGGTATACGGGCACCAGATCAGGCAGCCCCTTGTGCATGTGGGGCAGTACGTCAGCCGAGGCCAGACAATAGGCTGGGTCGGCTCGACCGGGCACTCCACAGGTCCGCACGTCCACTTCATGATCAAGGCCGGCAGCGCGTCCAGTCATGCTTATCGCAATCCACTGGCGTATTTGGGACGATAAACGAAGGACGACCGACGACCCGAAGGAGCGTCAGTTGAATATCCTCGGCGGGCGACGCAGAGGCCAGGTACAGTTCGTAGGGGCGGTTCACGAACCGCTCCTACCGCTTTTTAAGAAGATTTGCGGCCCAATGCCACCACAAGCTGGGGGTTCTGGTCGTCAACTTTTACTTCAGCGAATCCTGCTTCGTCCATGAATTTCTGCATCTCCGAGGGGTTGCTGAACTGGCTCACATGGCGAGGGCGGTCACCAGGCGGGTAGTTGTTTACGATTTCGAGGAAGAAAGGCCAGCCGTCGCGGGCAAGCAGATTATAGGTGTCGAAATAGACCCTGCCGCCCGGCTTGAGGACGCGGTATGCCTCTCGCATATAGATGAACATGTCCGGTTTGTCTATGTGCATGAAGACTATAGAAGAGTAGACGGCATCGAAGGAGTTGTCGGGGAAGACGCTCAGGCTATTTTCGGGCAGTTCGTGTAGATAGACGTTACCTAGCCCCTCGGTCCGTTGCCGGGCATAGGCGATCATGTTGCCCGATATATCGGCCCCG
>JBBSGN010000350.1:0-4180 GCA_038254085.1 Chloroflexia bacterium
CAGTTGGTCGCAGTCCTGTCAGCGAGTGCAGGACGTTAGGATGGAGCTTTAGTTGTGAGTATCGTATGCGCATCTGTGCAGTCTACCCGATTTTACCTTATTGTGCAGCTTATCTAGTGGCTAGTTCTGCCTTCTGCCTTCTGCCTTCTGCCTTCTGCCTTCTGCCTTCTGCCTTCTACTTACTTCTTACTTCTGGTCACTGGTCACTCACTCTCCTCTCTGATATACTTGCGTATGCACCCCGCGCCTCTACCCCCCAATATGGTCGCGCTCTTTTACCATCCCGCTTTCTTGGAGCACGATACGTGCAATCACCCGGAGTCGCCGGATCGGCTGCGCGCTATCCTGAGCGCACTAGCCAGTCATGGGATACCGGAAAGCAGCCTGTTGAGACCCCAGCCGGTTGACCCGGAACTGCTTGCTGAGGTACACGACCCGCACTACATCGCCGCTGTAGAAGGGGCTGCTCGCTCAGGTGGCGGTTATTGGGACCTCGATACCTATATCTCCCCAGGCTCTTACGAAGCTGCAATACTGGCGGTGGGCGCTGCAACGGCGGCGGTAGACACGGTCATGTCGGGGGCGCGCTCGGCCTTCGCCTTGGTGAGGCCGCCCGGCCACCACGCCCTTCGTAATTCGGCTATGGGCTTTTGCATATTTAACAACGTAGCCATAGCCGCCCAGCACGCCGTCAAGACGCACGGTCTAGATCGAGTGCTGATCGTAGATTGGGACGTGCATCACGGCAACGGCACCCAGGACTACTTCTACGACCGCTCCGACGTACTTTTCTTCAGCACCCACCAACACCCCTTCTACCCAGGCACCGGCGCAACCACCGAGACAGGAGTAGGGCCAGGCAAGGGCTATACGGTCAACGTGCCTCTGCTCGCAGGCGTAGGCGACGAGGGCTACCAACGTATCTTCGACGAGCTATTAGTGCCTTTAGCGCAAGAGTACAAACCGCAACTCATACTCATATCAGCAGGCTACGATGTCCACGTGGCCGACCCTATAGGCGGGATGGCTGTCACCACAGCCGGTTTCCATAACATGGCCCGCACCGTGCGCCAACTTGCCGATCAGACAGACGAGTGCTATGGCAGGGTGGCAGCCATCCTGGAAGGTGGATATAATATTGAAGCGTTGGCTGCCTCCGTGCTAGCCACGATAACCGGCCTGACCTGAGTCGTATTGTGTTTTGTGTATTGCGTATTGCGTATTGCGTATTGCGTAAATTTTACGCAATACGCAATACAAACAGGAGCGAATAATGCCCGATGTGCTAAAGTTAGCGCGCGACGAGGACCATCGAAAGCGCGACGAAGCCCAGTTCTACAGCATACAGCAGCAGCTTGACGAATTGCGCCGCCAACTCAAAGAGAACCTGGCCCGGCAGCAGTGGTTCGAGGAACTTTATAAGCAGAACGAAGGCAAGGTCTCCCAGGTGCAGGTGGCTCAGGACCGGCTGACCCAGGACGTGGCCCAGACCCTGAACGCCCGCCAGATAGACGAGGCCCGCATAAAAGCCCAACTGCATGACCTCGCCCAGCGGGTAGAAGGCTCCGACAAGCAAATACGAGAGCTTCGCGCCCAGATAGCCGGCCTGGCCGAAACCCGCAAGACCGACCGCGATGTTGACACCGAGAGCCAGCGCCAGGTGGAAGACCTTTATCGCCAAATGCGCGAGATGAACTCGCACATGGGCCAGTTGGGCGACGCGCAGCGCCAACTCCGCGACCTTATACATGAACTTGACTCTGCTATCGGCGAGGTCCGGCAGGAGGCGCTGCACCTGGGCGAGTTGCAGACCGTCGAAGAGCAGCGTTTGCGCCGCCAGGGTGTAGAGCTACAGGGTCTATTCGAGGCGCTGCGGCAGCAGTTTACCGAGGTTGCGGCCAAGTCGCAGCGCGTGGACGATGTGCGTCGCCAGCTAATTGAGCGCATCGAAGCGGTGGAGGATCAACTCGGCCTTATGCGTACCGACGGAACCTCGGCAAACAACGAGATGGACCGGGTCGAGAAGCTGGCAACTGGGCAGTATGTGCTTCAGCAGGAGAGACTGGAGGCCATACGGCTCCAACTGGAGTCGCAATTGGGCGAGATACGGCAGATGAACGACCAGCGCATGGATCGCATTATGAGCCGCTTCACTGGCTTTGACGACCGTCTGCGACTCCTGGACCAGGCGCTGGGCGAGATACCGAGCCGCTTTGAAGCGTTGGAGCGTAACGACGAGGCAATTGGCACGGAGGCCGACGCAATAGAGGAATGGCTGGTGGCCCGGCAGATCACGGCGCTGGAAAGCGTGCTGGAAGACGTTCGTAAGCGCCGCATGGAGCACTCTACCAACATCAATACCACCCGTAAGCCCAAAGCAGACGTGCCCCCAGGCTCCGTCTACAATCCCTCCGGCCTGATAAAAAGCGTCCGTGACGCCAAACCACCCTCCCACGAAGAATAAGTCGGGCGGCAGGCCGCGTAAAAGCTTGGGGCAGCACTTTCTAAAGGACCGCTCAGTAGCTCCGCGCATGGCAGAGGTCGCTCGCGTAAAGCCTGATGATTGCCTGGTGGAAGTGGGGCCGGGTCTCGGCATACTAACCGAGGAACTAGCGCACAGGCTCGACCCCCGGACGGGCAGACTGGTGGCGATTGAGCTTGATGACAGCTTACTCCCATCTTTGCAGGAGCGTTTCGCCTCCCAGCCTCACATAAACTTCGTCCACGCCGATGTGCTGGACGTTTCGCCAGGCGATTTCTTCGGAGGCCAACCGTATAAGCTGATAGCTAATCTTCCCTACTACATCACCTCGGCAATACTGCGTCACTTCCTGGAAGCCGATGCGAGGCCGCAGTCGTTGACCGTCATGGTGCAACGCGAGGTAGCCGAGCGCATGACCGCCAGCCCTCCCGATATGGGCCTGCTGTCTGTGGCAACGCAGTTCTACGGCAAGCCCAAAATAGTCTTTCGCGTGCCACCAGGTGCGTTCAACCCACCGCCGAAGGTCGAGTCCGCCGTCGTCCACATAGATGTCTACAGCCCCGACCGGCGACCCGTCAAACCTAAGAGCGAACAACACTTCTTCAAGGTAGTACAGGCAGGTTTCAGCCAGAAGCGCAAGCAGCTAACCAACACCCTTGCCTCCGGCCTCTCTCTACCCAAAGACTCGGTGATCGCCCGCCTACAACAAGCCGCAATAGAGCCAACCCGCCGCGCCGAAACCCTTTCGCTAGCCGAATGGGGACAGGTGGCCTCGCAATTAGAATTGTGAATTGCCCGTTTCAATTCATAATTCTAATTCGTAATTCATAATTATGATCACCCGAAGCGCCTACGCCAAAATAAACCTCAGCCTCGAAGTAATAGGCAAGCGTAAAGAGGACAGCTATCACGACGTTATCTCCGTGATGCAGCTTCTTGACCTACACGATACCCTTACTTTTAGCCCTGCTGGTACATTGACCATTGAGACGGATGATCCGCTGCTGGCCCGTGGAGAGAGCAATCTTGTATGGCGGGTCGCCTGCGCTTTGCAGGAAGCGACAGGGGTAGACACAGGCGCGCTCATCGAGCTGCAAAAGCGGATACCCATCGCGGCCGGTCTCGGTGGTGGCAGTAGCGACGCCGCCGCCACACTGCTCGGCCTTTGCGATCTATGGCAATTACAACTATCGCGGGAGGAACTACTGAACCTGGCTTCCGGTCTTGGCTCGGACGTGCCCTTCTTTCTGAACGGCCCTACCGCCCTGGTAGAGGGTCGCGGCGAGCGGGTGACGCGCATACCCTCTCCTCCTTCCGGCTGGGTCGTGCTGGTCTGCCAGCCCTATCAGATGGCAGACAAGACCCGCCGCCTGTACGGCAGCCTTGCACCCCAGGACATGACCAACGGCAACCTCACCCGCCAGCTTATATCCTCGATACTCGATAGCGAGTTCCCGACTTCCCGCCTGCTGTATAATGCCTTTGAGCGTTCCGCTTACACCGTCTTTGATGGCCTCCAAAAGACTCGCTACAAAATAGCACGCGCCTCCGGCAGAGACGTTCACCTATCCGGCAGCGGCCCCACCCTCTACGTCCTCTACCACGAGCACGAAGCTAACAGGGCTGGAGCGCTCCACGAAACACTATTAGCGGAGGGCCTACGCGCCTTCCTGACCAGAACCTTACGTAAAACCTAAA
>JBBSGN010000351.1:0-4174 GCA_038254085.1 Chloroflexia bacterium
CGAGCCTGTGGGTTTATTACGAATCCGAGACGAAGTAGAGGTTGCTGCGATACTTCAGCCCGGTATGTAGGGCACCAGGAGGCATTCATGGCTACGCAGGACGCCGCAGAACGAAAAGTTGCCGTTACTTCTCGCCGGGGATCGCTCATGAAAACGAAGAGTTCGCTCGTGCTGTTTGGTAAGATCATCTCCTATAGCCTGCTCATCTTAGGGTCCATACTGGTACTGATACCGGTCTTCTGGATGGTGTCTAGCGCGCTCAAGCCGAATTACCAGATCTTCGTCTTTCCGCCGCAATGGATACCGAACCCTATCCAGTGGAATAACTTCGTCAAAGCGATGACCTCCTTACCGTTCGGTACCTATTTCCAGAACACCATGATCATTGAAGTCGGCACCATTGTGGGCACTCTGCTGTCTTGCTCGATAGTGGCCTACGGATTTGCCCGGCTGGACGCTCCCGGACGCAATTTCTGGTTCATCGTGCTGCTGTCAACGATGATGCTACCGGGCGTGGTGACGATGATCCCTGTCTACCTGATCTTCAGGCAGCTGGGTTGGGTGAACACCTTCCTGCCCCTGATCGTGCCGAACTGGTTTGGCAGTGCCTTTTTCATCTTCTTGATGAGGCAGTTCTTCATGACCATACCGCGCGATTTTGAGGAAGCGGCGCGCATAGATGGTGCGAACACCTGGCAGATCCTGACTCGCATCGTGTTCCCCCTGTCCAAGCCTGCCCTGGCAACCGTCACCATTTTCACCTTTATGGGAGTCTGGAACGACTTTATGGGGCCGCTGATCTATCTCAATAAGCCCAACACCTACACACTGGCCCTCGGGCTGAACTTCTTCAAGGGGCAATACACCTCCGACTGGAACATGCTGATGGCGGCATCGCTGGTGATGATGTTACCTCTGGTCATCCTCTTCTTCGCGGCACAAAAGGCATTTATCGAGGGTATTACGCTTACGGGCGTCAAGGGATGATGCGGAATCTGGAATGCGAAATGCGGAATGAAACGTAAAACGTAAAATGCAACCGATAAGAGGCCAAGATGATTAAAGGCTTGCGCAATCCGCAATCCGCAATCGACTGGCCCGCAATTGAGATGTTTGATGAGGCATTCAGGCGATTATTACCACTGCTTCCTGGGGAATGGCCTGGACGCTGTGCTCATAGGCTACACAGGTTCGATGGTGGAGGAGCGCGCACAGGGCAACCTGGACCGCTGCTACTGGTATAAGGCCGACCGCTATTACCCGGAAGATCGCGTAGCTATTGTGCCGGGACGGTTGCCACGTGAGGGCCAGCCTCTGCGTGCCGAAGGCGCTCCCTGGCGCGAGCTGGCCCCTCTGGCTCGCACATGGTACGAGGTACGGCACGGGGACTTGCGCTTGTACGTTCGGGCGAGCGAGCAGCATTTTGTGCCCCTGGAGGGCACTCTCCATTCCCAAGTGGACTACGGAGCCGTAAACGCCGAGATTGTAACGTTTTTGCACGCCCGGCGCTCGCTGCTGGTGACCCGCTACAAGTTCGACCGGCTCGTTGATTTCCGCGCCTATACTGCGGCGGGGGTGTGGGTGGAAGAAGGGTACGACGCCAGCCCTTTTGACGAGGTGCGCTACAGCCCGGATAGCGCCGAAGTGGAGTACAGGTCTGGGGATACTCACGGGCGCGCCATACTCGCTCTTGACCAGGCAGGCAGAGCAAGTAGCGATGATAGCTGCTGTTGGTTGGAGGTTAGCGGGCAGGAGATTGTACAATATTTCGTTGTGGAGGACGACCTCGACGGTCCGCTGAACAAGGATGCTCTGGGCGAGGCTCGCTCACTCGGCTTTGAGGCGCTACACGAGGAGCATCTGGCGTCCTGGCGCGAGTATTATGGGGGCAGGAGTGTCAACATCCCTGATGACCGTTTCCAGAGCTTTTACGATTACAGCCTCTACCAGTTCAAAGCCTCGCAAAATCGGCTGTCGGGCGGCCTTCCGGTCAACAACTTGCGCCTGACCTGGTCTTCGCATGTGTTCTGGGACGCCTTTTTCATGCACCGCGCTCTGCTTGAAGCGGACCGCCGTGCCGAGGCACTTGAGGGTGCGCGCTTTTTTATGCGCACCCTGGACCACGCCCGCCGCCATGCCCGCGAGGAGTTCGGCGCGCCCGGCCTGAAGTGGGACTGGGAGATCACGCACAGGGGCGAGAAGGCTTACGGCACCTGACTGCACCAGAAAGAGCAGGTACACAATAATGCCTCCTATGCCAACATCATCTGGGGTTACTATGCGTTCACGCGCGACCGTGCATATCTGGCTGAGTTTTACCCGCTGCTACGCGGTATGGCCGAGTTCTTCCTGGCTAATGTGATAGTGCAAACCGGGCGCGGATACGAGGTGCGGGCGCTGGTGGATGTGGCCGAGCGGGTGACTCGGGTCAAGAATGAGGGTTTGAATCTGACGGGTGCTATCAGGGTGTTGCAACTGGCTGCCAGCGCTGCCGGGGTGCTGGGCATTGATGCGGAATTCGCTGCACGCTGTTCGGGGGTGGCGTCGGGTTTAGTGCCCGCGCTCGACCTGTTGTATAATGGTCGATATTTCATGAGTGCAGAAGATGTAGACACCTTGAATTTTAGCTCCCTGGCCCCGGTATATCCGATGATGGTTATTCCACCCGACGATCCACGCGCCATCAGCACCGCGCACGCCTACCTTGAACAAGACGAGCGCCGCCGGGCTGAAACCGGTACCTCCTCGCCCTGGTCCGCGGGTGTGCTGGCGACCGTGTTTGCTTTGCGGGGCGACGGAGATACGGCGTGGCGGATTGTCTCGCAGGCTGTGCCCGCCATCTGCGAGTTCGGCGGTATGTCGGAGTATGTGTTCGGCGGCGACCGCTGGAATATGCAATACTTCAGCACGGGCCAGGCGGCTGTGTGTACAGCCATCCACCATCTCATGCTTCAGGAGCGCGACGGCGAGATTTACCTGTTCCCGGCGGTGCCCTCCGGCTGGCCCGCGTGCTCGTTCGATCGGCTGCTGGTCAGCGGCATAGAGGTATCGGGCCGTTTTGACCGCGCCGGGCGGCACGCACAGGCAGAGATACGCAATATCGCGAGCGACACCCTGGATATAACGGTCCGTTTTGGGGGCAATTCAGAGAAAGTGCAGCTTGTTCCTGCCCAGGTCAGGCTGTTTGAGTGGGAGATCACTTGACGAATCACGTCGCGGCCCGTGTGTCGAGCACGTAGTCGTGTAGAAGGAATAAGTATTGGTTCCAAGCATATCATCACAGGCACGGCGGATATCCGCGCGGGCAAGCGAGGTTGATAAGGCATCCTCTATCAGTTTACCGTTCTCGGCGATTGCCATTTCGGTCGCTTCGGCGGTTTCACTGGCGTACGAAGTGCTGCTGACCAGGCTCTTCTCGCTTCTGTTTGAGTATCACTTTGTATTCGTGGCGACTTCGCTTGCTATTTGCGGGCTGGGGTTGGGCGCTGCCTGGGGCGCGTGGCTGCTGGCTCATCAGCGGCTGGATATGCTGTGCCCGGGCCGGATAGTGCTGGCGCTGGCGCTGGCGCTGGTTGTGGACAGCCTGGTGTTTTCGCTGCTGCCCTGGGCGGGCGCTGTCTATTTTCAAGCCGTGCTTGCGCTGCCGCCTTTTGTGCTGATTGGCCTGCTCGCCGCGGTCCTTTTTACGTCACGCTCGCAGGAGAGCGCCCGCCTGTATGCTTCCGACCTGTTAGGCGCGGCAGTGGGCAGCGTGGCGGTGCTGCTCTTGATAGTGTGGAGCGGCGTGTTCACTGCCATACTGTGGCTGGCTTTGCTTACGGTCCTGCTCGCCCTCGTGCTTACCTACGCGACCGAAGACAGGCCCGCCCTCAACCTGACGGTGGCTGCGGCGGTGCTTATCGCGGTTTCGGTGCTTGCCGGGCAGGTGCTTGATTTGCCCAAGTTCAATGCAGCGGCTATCGGTGGCGCTCCGCCTGACAAGACCATGCTGCGCATATTACAGGACCCCACCCAAAACGCGCATATAGCTGACACCGTGTGGGGGCCTTTCGCGCGCCTCGACCTCGTTGAAACTTCCGACCCGGACACCAAGCTCCTGTTCACAGATGGTGGGGCAGGCAGCTACATGATCCACTTCGATGGCGACCTGGGCAAGGTGAGCGACCTGGAGACC
>JBBSGN010000352.1:0-4167 GCA_038254085.1 Chloroflexia bacterium
CGCTCGGCACCGACACGGGCGGCAGCGTGAGGCAACCGGCGGCGTTATGTGGCGTAACAGGACTCAAACCAACCTACGGCCGGGTATCGCGCTATGGACTGGTGGCTTTTGCGTCGTCCCTGGATCAGATTGGCACCTTTACGCATGACGCCTACGACGCGGCATTGCTGATGGAAGTGATAGCAGGTGAAGACAGGCTCGACTCTACTTCCCAGTCTGTAGAAGTACCCAGCTATTCGGGGCTGCTCAAGGAAAACGAAGGGTCGCTCAGGGGCCTGCGAGTGGGCATCCCTGCCGAGTTCTGGGGTGAGGGCCTGCAAGCGGAGGTTGGTGAAGCGGTGAGGGCGGCCATACACGAACTGCGACGACTAGGCGCTGAGTTGCAGGAAGTGACTCTGCCCCACACCGAGTACGCCCTGGCCGCCTACTATATCATCGCACCCGCCGAGGCCAGCGCCAATCTGGCCCGCTACGACGGCATGAAGTATGGGTACAGAGCAGCCGGTCCGGTCGGCTCAATAGAGACGATGATGGCAACGCGCGACTTCGGCTTTGGGGCAGAGGTGAAGCGGCGCATCATGCTCGGCACTTACGCCCTCAGCGCGGGCTACTACGACGCCTATTATAAGAAGGCGCAACAAGTACGCACGCTGGTCGCGCGGGATTACGCGCAAGCGTTCGAGCGAGTGGACGTGATAGCCGGGCCGACCACGCCCACCGTAGCTTTCCCTATCGGCGAGAAGGTGGACGACCCCCTGGCTATGTACCTCAACGACGTGTACACCGTGCCTGCCAATCTGGCGGGCATTCCGGGCGTTTCGGTGCCCTGCGGCTTCACGGGTGGCCTCCCCATTGGTCTGCAAATCCTCGGCAAGCACTTCGACGAAGGCACAGTCCTCAAGGTTGCCCATGCCTATCAGGGCGTGACGGATTGGCATAAGAGGAGACCAGGGGTGGGCGATGGCTGATGAGTAGCTATCAGCTTTATCTGCCTTCTGCCTTCTGCTTTCTAACGTCCTTCGTCTTTCGTGGAAAACCGCATAGACGCCACGCCTGCTCCTGTATAATCCTATTTTGCAGGCGATGAGAGGAGCAGGATGAGTGCGGTAGTCAGGACCAGGCGGAGCAAGAACAAGGGCAAGCATTTGCCTCTTTCAACCACAGCCTTATGGTTGGTGATGGGCCTGGCTATTGTTTTCTTCGCGGTGAGGTACGGGCAGGAATTGCTGCTGGCGCACGACCTCAACGACAAGGCGGCTATCCAGCGGGTCGCCAACGCGGCCCTACGCGATGAGAACAGCCGCCTGAAGGCGACCCTGCAATATTACCAGTCGGACAAGTATATTGAGCAACGCGCGCGAGAAGACCTGAACCTCAGGCGATCCGACGAAGAAGTACTCATACCGATAAGCGTCACGCCGGTCGCGGGTGCCGAGGGTGCAGGCAAGGTTCAATCCGGCACGCCACCTATCTCTCCGCTTGCAACGCCATCGCCGGAGAAGCCCAACTGGCAGAAATGGCTCGACCTGTTCGGCAGCCCCTAGCATATTGCAATTTGCACCACTCAAGATGACAGGGAGAGGGTCCGTTTCCGGCTCGCTTGGTTGGTATTTACGAGATAGCTTGCAGATAGCTTGCGAAAAGGGGTGCGTAGCGCTGGGGGAGGCGGCCTGTGATGCTGGTGCCGGTTTCCAGGTACTCTTCGGTCTCGATGATACCTTTTTCGTGAAAGATGGAGACCAGGTCGGACGCGGTGTAGGGGATCAGGACGCGCACAGGGACGAGGGCGGCGCTGAGGGTGCTTTGTACGCGCTTGAGTAGCTCGTCGAGGCCCCAGTGCTGTTGGGCGGATATAGGCACGTAGTCGGGGCCAAGCTCCAGGTCGGCGGCGATCTGGGCGCTGATAGCGGCTGCATCGGGGCGGGCGTCGGACTTGCCGTTGGCATGGCCGTCCCTATTGCCATCCTGATTGATAAGGTCGGGAAAGAGGCGGTCTATCTTGTTGAGGGCCACTATGCGCGGCTTGTCGGCTACTCCCAGCTCGGCCAGCACTTTGTCTACCGTTTGGGTCTGCTCCTCGGCATTAGGATGGGTAAGGTCTACGACATGGATGAGAAGGTCGGCGTCCTGGATTTCTTCGAGAGTGGCGCGGAAGGCGGCGACTAGCTGGGTGGGCAGGCGCTGTATAAAGCCGACGGTGTCGGTGAGCAGCACTTCCTGGCCTTCAGGCAGGTGAAGTTGGCGGGTGGTGGGGTCGAGGGTGGCGAACAGGACGTTCTCGGCGTGGACGTGGGCATCCGAGAGGGCATTGAGTAGGGTGGACTTGCCCGAGTTAGTGTAGCCGACCAGGGCGACGATAGGCAAGCCCTCGCGGCGGCGCTTCTGGCGATAAAGCTCGCGGTGGGCATGGACCTCTTTTAACTCGTCTTTGAGGCGGGCTATGCGCTCGTTGGCGCGGCGGCGGTCCACCTCAAGCTGGGTCTCGCCGGGGCCGCGCAGGCCGACGCCGCCCACGCCCTGGCGCGAGAGGTGGGTCCACATACGGGTGAGGCGGGGCAGGCGGTATTCAAGCTGGGCAAGCTCGACCTGCAGACGGCCCTCGCGGGTGCGGGCGTGGCGGGCGAAGATGTCGAGGATAAGGCCGGTGCGGTCGAGTATCTTGGTGTCGAGGGCCTCTTCCAGGTTGCGCTGCTGGCTGGGGGTAAGCTCTTCGTCGAAGAGCAGGAGGTCGGCGCCCTGCTCGCTTTGCAACTCCTTGATCTCACCCAGCTTGCCCTTGCCGACCAGGGTGGCGGGGTTTGGCCGCGATAGCTTCTGGGAGAGCTTGCCCGCGACCTCTACGCCAGCTGTGGCGGCAAGTTGCTCTAGCTCGCTCAACGAGTCGTCGGTGCGCCAGAGTGGATTGCCTACTTCTACGCCTATCAGGATGGCTTTTTCTGTGGGCGCTTTGGTCTCGAACGTCTTGGTGCTGATGTTTTGCCTCCGTGAGTTATGCGCTGCGGACGCCGATCTGCTCGCGTTGCGCGGCGAAGAAGTGTGTCATGCGGGAGATTGCTTCGTCCACCTGGTCGTCGGGGACGGTGAGGGACATGCGGAAATAGCCCTCGCCCTGTGCGCCGTAGCTTGAGCCGGGGGTGACGGCAACGCCCGTGGCTTGCAACAGAGCGTCCGCGAAGCCGCGAGAAGTGAAGTCGGGCGGCACGTGCGCCCAGACGTAGAGGCTGGCTTTGGGCTTGTTCACGCGGATGCCCGCATCCGAGAGCATGGCGCATAGCTTGTCGCGGCGGCGTTGGTAGATTTGGTTGCGGGCGGGTATCCAGGACTGGTCGCCGGTGAGAGCGGTGATGGCCGCGTCCTGGATCGCGCCGTAGATGCCGGAGTCAATGTTGCTTTTGATGCGGCCCAGCACTTCGATTATCTCCGGGTTGCCCACCACCATACCGATGCGGTTCCCCGCCATCGAGTAGGTCTTGCTGAGGGAATTGAACTCGACGGCTATATCTTTGGCCCCCGGAACCTGAAGAATAGAGGGGGGCACATAGCCGTCGTAAGTCACCTCGCTGTAGGGGTTGTCGTGGGCAATGATCACGTCGTGGCGCTTGGCCCAGGCGACGGCCCTCTCGAAGAAATCCAGGTCGGCGACCGCCCCTGTGGGGTTGTTGGGGTAGTTGAGCCAGAGGACGTTGACTTCGCGGCCAATATCGAGGTCGAGCGATTCAAGGTCGGGCAGCCAGCCGTTCTCTTCGGTGAGGGGGGCGGGGATCACTATGCCGTCGGCCATGATGGTTCCGTACTTGTAAACCGGATATGCCGGGTCGGGCACCAGGGCGGCCTCGCCGGGGTCCACGAAGGCGAGGGCGACGTTGGCGATGCCTTCTTTCGACCCAATCAACGGGAGAACCTCGGTATCTGGCTCAAGCTGCGCATCGAAGCGGGCGTGATACCAGTCGGCGATGGCGCGGCGCAGAGCGGGCTTGCCGAAATAATCGGGGTAGCGGGCGTTGTTGGGGTGGCGGGTGGCCTCGCAGACGGCATCGAGGAGGTAGTCGGGGGTGGGCACGTCGGGGTCGCCCATGCCGAAGTTTATGACCTCGACGCCGGAAGCCCGCAGGTCCGCGATGCGCTTTGCCATGCCTGCGAACACATACGGGGGCAGTTTCTCGACGC
>JBBSGN010000353.1:0-4155 GCA_038254085.1 Chloroflexia bacterium
CAGCAGAGGCAGAGTGATACGCCAGAACCTCTGCCAGGGGGTGGCCCCGTCAACGACGGCTGCCTCGTACAACTCGTGGGGGATCGATTGGAGGCCTGCGAGAGAGAGCAGCATGAGAAATGGCGTCCACTGCCAGAAATCGGCCAGCACTATAGACCACAGCGCGACCCCTGGATTGGCAAGCCATGCGAGACCCTTCAGACCGAAAAACCCAAGCAGGTAGTTGAGCGGACCTAGCTGATCGTTATAGATCATGCGGAACTGAAACCCTGCTACCACTGGCGCGATGAGCACAGGGATAAGCAAAAGTGATACGAGTGGTGAGCGCAGGCGCCCCACGTTGTTCAGCAGCATCGCCAAGCCAACCCCCGCCGCCAATTGCAAACCAACGCCGACTACAACGAGCAGGGCGGTGTTGCGCATTGCGTTCCAAAAGCGGGCATCCTTAAACAGAATATCCGTGAAGTTGCGTAGGCCAACGAAGGTAGCGTCGTTGGAAACGGTCAGTTCCCAGGAAACTACAGTCAGCCGGAGGGTATACAACAACGGAAATATGGTGATCGCCAGAAGGACAATGATGGCAGGCGCGAGGAAGAGGAGCGGCGCCCAACCGGTTCTTCCGTCAGGGCGAAGGCGCGCAGCCATACCCGCTCGCAGGCGTGTACCGACGTTTGGATTCATAGGGGCCTCCGCAACTGCTCTGGCCCGTCATGACGGGCCAGAGCAGTATCCGGTTTGGGTGCTACTTGATGAGCCCTAGCTGCTTGTAGGTGCCAAGCGCAGCCTTCCACAGGTTGATTTGCTTATCGCGCCCGAGCTTGTCAGTGGTTGCTTCCCACTCGGTAGCCGTGGCATCCAGCGCCTGCTGGGCAGTTTCCTGGCCGGCCAGCGCTTTGTTCACGTGCAGGTCGAGAGCGTCTTCGTACTGGGCGGCCCCAGGTATAAAGATCTCAGGAAAGCCGATCGAGAGATTCGACTGGACGCCCTTGAGGTACGAGTCTTGGACTGCGCCCGTACTGAACATCGTGTATGCTCCGGGATTCTGGAAGTGCGACGTGCGGTATGGGTCCAAGCCGGTCAGCGTCGTGGAAACGTCTTCTAAACCGCGGTCGTTGGACAGGTACTTGGCCAACCAGTAGGCGGCTTCCTTGTTCTTGGAGTCTTTGGAGACCGCGATCACGCGTCCGACGGGCATCATGGCGCGGTGATTGACTGCTCCGTTGACCATGTAACCGGGAACCTGGGTCACGCCTACTTTTCCCGCTATAGTCGACTGCTGCGGGTCCTCGCTCTTTTTGGGCACATCCGACCACTGCACGACCATAGCTACGTTGCCTTTCAGGAAGGCGTCGCGCAACTCATCATAACCGTAGCCCAGCACATCGGGCGGGGAGACCTTGAGGGAGTCGATCATGTTCTGAAGGCCCTTGACGGCTTCAGGTGTATTGATCTTGGGCTTCATGTTCTCGTCAAAATAGATGCCACCCGCGCCTGCAAAGCGGTTGAGGAACCACGCGAAGGAGAACCCGCGCTTTCCATACTCAGCCAATCCGTAGAAGGGCTTATCAAGCGTTTGCCCGGCCAGTTTCTCACCTGCCTTACGGGTAAAGAACTGCCCAACTTGCAGCCAGTCTTCCCACGTGGCAGGCGGCGTCAAGTCCTTGCCGTATTTGGCTTTGTAGGCCGCCCGCTCGTCTGCATTCTCGAACAGGTCTTTGCGATATTCCAGGTTAAGTACGTCCCCGTCGTAAGGGAGCGCGAAGAGCTTGCCGTCGAACTTGCAGTAAAGTTCAAGGAATGGCGGGATGACGTCACTCAGTTTGGGATCGTAGACTGCAGCAGGCTGCTTCGTAACGTAGCTATCTAGCTGCTCCAAGTAGCCGTTGCCCGCGAAGTCGCCGATATATGCCGGGTAGAAAATAACCACGTCAAACGCGCCGGTGCCGCCGACAAACTCGGTCTTCTCTTTCTCGTAAACGCCTTCGAAAGGCACTTCAACCACGTTTACTGTGATTCCGGCCTTCTTGATGTCATCCTTCCAGAATTCCAGGGGCTTGAGGTTGTGGCCGGCGTCACCTACCAGAGTGAGGGTGACATTGTCGAAATGTGGCAATTGCGGCGAAGACAGCGATTTGGGTGCCTCGCTGATGCCCGGAGCACCCGTATTGGTAGCGCCCGCCGCTGGGGCCGCTGTGTCGGTTGCCGCAGAAGTAGCAGATACTGATGTGTCTGTTGCAGCGGGTGCGGCAGATGCGGTCGTATTTGTTGCGGCAGGCGGAACGACAGTAGGTGTTGGGGCAGTTTCACCCCCGCAAGCACTCAACATTCCCAAGAGCATCGCAACAAGTATCAAGGTTGAAAGGCGTCGCATAATTATCCTCCTTTGGGTTAATAGCACCGATACACGCCAGTCACGGATCTTACTGGCCGAGTACTTTTACAGCACTAATAATGCCGCGGTTCTGATGCAATAACCTAATGGATCAGCTAGAGTAGAGGTTATCAACCCGAGCGTTAGCAACGGGAGCCCGTAGTATGCGGAAAGGGTATCCGGGTTGTGGATGCTGTCATGCAGCTTGGCAGTTGTCATAGTAGTAGTCATGGATAATGCCGCCAAGCACAGCCCGCCGGTGAACGAGGCCTCGTGTTATAGGTAGTTATAGGTATCTTTTCTGCCAACCGAACTGGGATCTGCTGGCCGATACCTTGATGCGCTCAGCGATTGCAGATCCCGCCGCATATAGTTGAATGTGTTGAGCTGTTGATTTATTGTCCTTGACCCGATTCTGCGCCTGATGTCTTCAGCCAGTCATCAAGGAAAGCCATTACGTCAGGATATTGGCTTTGTGGAACCAGCTTATAGCTGCTGACCCGGAAGCGCCTGTATAATTCGGCGAAGATGGCCTGATAATGATTTTTGGCTTGATCCTTTTGGGAGAGGAATTGCGCAAGTGCCTTCACTTTATTGGATATTTCTGCAGCCTGCTGGTCGGTTATGATCGCGCCCGGCTCCAACTTGCGCTCGATCGTACCGAGACGCTGCTGGAGTTGTCCTACAATTTGAGCAGCGCGGTCCAACCGTTCGGCTGTGTGCTCTAACCTCTCATCAGCCTTGTCTATCCTGGTCGAGAGCACAGTTACGGTTCCATCTATATACTCAACACGCCCTTCCAGCGCCATCTGCTGCTCAGCGAGTTGCGCAATCGCGAGGCCCATTTCACGTACCTGGGCAAGAGGTGAGCGCATAATTGCAGTTGATTGGCGTTGAGCAAGATCGGCCTGGAATTCTCTCCATAGGACTTTGATTATTCGGAATACAATACCTTCGCGTGTAGTCGGACAAGGCGGCTAGGGACGGCATAAATAGGAATGGCACGGAGCCCGCACTATAATACCATACAAGACGTCAGCGAAGCTGCGGAAAATAGCTTTCTAACGCATTATTTTGGGAGCATTTTACCACTCTCATCGCGGCGACGTGGTCAAGTACTAGCTCGTGCTCAGTGCTTCGAGTTCGTACGGAGCTCACCAGCACCGTCAGTTGGGGGAGTTGTGGCGATTGGAGCGGGGCTGGGAATGCGATCCAGGCTCTGATCGCTGAAGGATACCGGGTTCTCCAAGGGCTCCAGGTGGGTGAACACAGTTGTTGAAGAAAGGGTCGCGACGAGGTCTTGCTCGATCTGCTCACAAAGGGCGTGCCCGCGCTCTACGGTCCATGAGCCCGGCACAAGCACGTGCATGGACACGAAGCGTCGCTGGCCGGCGGCACGGGTAGCGCAGCGCTACCTCTACTCCTAGAGCCTGTTATGAACTTTCGTCTTTATTTCGCGCATGGCAAGTGTCCAGTAGTACTCTAGAATCTGCGATATACGAGTTTTGAGTTAGATAGGTCCTTGTCTACACCCACGAATTGCTACTGTGCAAACTTCAAGAGTTCATAACAGGTTCTGGTTTAACCTGACCAAAGATAAGAAAGAAAAAGGGTCGCCAGGAGCGACCCTTTTTCTTTCTCCTTAGCCACAAGCTGGTGACTATATTTGATTTTTAGAGGCGAAGCATGTTTCGCCCTTACAGAAAAAGACTGCTAGAGAAGTTCCCTCCAAAACTCCTTCACATAGACCCCAAACGAGGCCAACCCTTCGATACACATCCAGC
>JBBSGN010000354.1:0-4150 GCA_038254085.1 Chloroflexia bacterium
AATCCGATTAACAGTCGGATGCTCTACCAACTGAGCTACCGCGGAACGTTAGCGAACCTACCCCACTATAGGGGTACGCAGAATTATAACGGACGCAGGAGTCCTTGTCAAGCGGCGGGATCTGACATCCCATCATAAATAGAAGGAGGAGAAAAGATGGGCTAAAATGAAGCATTCTATCAAAGGAGGCCGGAACGTAGAATGCTTGCTACGCCTGCTCAATCTCTTTTACTCGATGATTATCTGGCACAGTTCACTTGCCTGTTCGGTGATACTCGAAGCCGCAACACCTTCCAAGCAATCGTACAAGGTATCCTAACATCGGGTAGTCTGGTATGCACACGTATTGCTGCCCAAGCACCCCTGTTGAGCGGAGTGCGTCATGGTAGTCAACGAGTACTCCGCTTTGCCACTGGAGATAGTACCCAGCGTTCCTCGGTCACGGCCTCCCGGCTGGTGGGAAAACTTGCCGAGCGTGGAGTTGCCTCCCTTCGGGAAAGCTCTGCCGACACTGAGATATGGCTGATATTAGACGGGTCGGACTTGAGAAAGCCCCATGCCACACAGATGTCGGACCTCATGCGAGTGCGCAATCTGAATGGCGGGCTGGTGAACGGCTACCGCACCCTCAACGTGCTGGGGGTCACACCACAGCATCGAGCCTTGTTGTACCATCGTCTGTACTCAAGCAAAGAGGAGCGCCACCTGTCCGAGTCGCACGAGGTACAAACCGCTCTTGAGCAGGTAGGTGCAGCATTAGCCCCGCTCAAGGAGCAGCACCCGGCCACTTGGATCATGGACAGTGGGTTCGATGATGTGGCAGTATGGCGCACCATCTGGGAATATGAGCAGCATATGTTGTGCCGAGTGTATCATATGGAGCGGCTCGTGCAATACAAAACCACTCTGGGTGATTGGCAACAAGGACAGCTTGAGCAAGCCCAACTCCATCTACGTAGGCAGGGGAGTGTGGAGACGAGCATGGTGGTGCGCCTGCAAGGTCAGCGCTATGAGAAGCGCCAGCCTGTAACAGTGGCACTAAGCAGTTGTCCGGTACGCTTGAGCTACGAGAGCAATGTCCGCCGACCAGGGGAGGGAGTGCAACTGCGCAAGCAACTATGGTTGGTGCAGGTGGTGGTACGAGACAGCCATATGGAACCATGGTACTTGCTCACCGACTGGCCTGTGAACACGCCTGTACAGGCAGCACGTATCTTCCAGATGTACCGTCAGAGGTGGGCAGTAGAAGAAGCATTTCAGTTCCTGAAGATGTGCGTTGGCTGGGAAGGAGTACAATTATTGGACCTGGAAGGGGTACGCACGCTGGTAGCGCTGGGGTGGGTGGCAGCTGGTTTCCTATATGAGATAGATGGCGGTTGGGAGTGGGTGGATGTGGAACTACTCGCCAAGCTGGGAGGCTTTGAGCCACACAAGGGGCGTAAGCCTGGTAAGAAGATACTGTTATGGGGCTTGCAACGTGTGCTGGACTTTATGGTTACTCAGGCTCTATTGCGTCAGCACAAGGCAGCTATTGGCTCTATACCACCCGCAGTAGCTGCCCTCCTCGGCCAAGATGTCCTCGACCAGTTATGATGGGATGTCAGCCAAGCCACTTGACAGTAAGGCGCTTACGCTATATGATATAATCTGTATCACGAGGCTGCTCAATAGAATAGCTTCGCTGCTAAATATCCCGGATCTGGTGTGTGAAAACCGGGTAACGAGTCTATAAACTCACCCAGGCATCAGCGCGACAGGTCTGCCGGGCACAGGCCGCAAAACCTATGCCCGCACGTACAACCTAGCACTACGTCGCCCGACGTACCTTAAAAACAGAATACGGAGGTGTATTATGCCAGATTGGCTAATGTGGCTCCTGGTGGGCGTGCTTGCGGCTATCGCAATCGCCACGGGAGTCGCGTGGATGTCGTTGAGAACAGCGGTCGCCAGGTCGAAAGAGCTGGCCGACGAGCGAGTGAAGGCCGCCGAAGAGAAGGCCCAGGTGGCCCTCCGAGAGGTCGAAGCCCAGCGTAAAGAGATGATCCTTCAGGCCAAAGATCAATCGCACCAGCTAAGGAGCGAGATCGAGGCCGAGTACCGCGAGAGGCGTACCGAAGTGCAGCGCCAGGAGCGGCGCGTACAGCAAAAAGAGGAGAACCTCGACCGCAAGCTTGAGGCCACCGAAAAGCGCACACTTGCTCTCCAAAACAAAGAGCGCGAACTTGAGCAGATGGAAGCTCAACTGAGCAACCTGCGCGAAGAGCAGCGCCGAGAGCTTGAGCGCGTAGCCGGTATGACCGCCGACCAGGCCAAATCTGTTCTCCTTCAAGAAATCGAGGAGGAAGTGAGGATAGACGCCAGCCGCCGGTATCGAGAGATCGAAGCGGAGGTCAAGGAGGAGGCTGATACCCGCATACGCAAGGTGCTTTCGATTGCAGGATCAAGGGCCGCCTCGGAATACGTGCCCGAAATCACCGTTTCGATAGTGCCTCTGCCCAACGACGAAATGAAAGGCCGCATAATTGGCCGCGAAGGACGCAACATCCGCGCAATAGAACAGGCCACAGGGGTGGACCTGATCATAGACGAAACTCCTGAGGCCATTACCCTGTCGGCTTTCGACCCGGTCCGCCGTGAGGTGGCCCGTAGAACCCTAACTAAGTTGATAGCCGATGGCCGCATCCACCCGGCCCGCGTCGAAGAAGTGGTCGCTAAAGCCCAAGCAGAGGTGGACAACCACATGCGTGAGGAAGGCGAAAAAGCCGCCTACGCAGCCAACGTTCAGGGTCTGCACCCTGATCTCATAAAGCTGCTGGGCAGGCTGTCGTTCCGCACCAGCTACGGTCAGAACCAGCTACACCACGCGGTAGAGTCGTCGCATATTGCGGCTGCTATCGCCGCAGAAATCGGCGCCGATGTGAATGTAGCCAAGACCGCAGCCTTGCTGCACGACATAGGCAAAGCCGTAGACCACGAGGTCGAAGGTCCCCACGCACTGATAGGAGCGGAGATAGCCAAAAGGCTAGGCCGCTCGCAGAAGATAGTCCACGCTATCGCATCCCACCACCACGAGGAGGAGCCTGAAACCGTTGAGGCCTGGATCGTCCAGGCGGCAGACGCACTGTCGGGCGGTCGCCCCGGTGTGAGACGGGACAGCGTGGAGCACTATGTTAAGCGCCTTGAGGCGCTCGAAGCCGTAGCTAACTCGTTCGAGGGGGTGGAGCGCAGCTTCGCAATCCAGGCGGGACGTGAGGTCAGGATGCTGGTCAAGCCCGAGTCGGTAGACGACATAGGCGCGATGAGACTGGCCCGCGATGTCGCCAAACGGATCGAGGAAAGCCTGGAGTACCCAGGCCAAATCAAGGTAACGGTAGTGCGGGAAACTCGTGCTATCGAATACGCTAAGTGAGCATCAAGTATCGAGTACCGAGTGAGTAAAGCTGCCGCACACTCGGTACTCGATACTTGGTACTCAAAACTAGAAAAGAGGGTAACACAACCACACACTGAGGCGGACGGGTCCCCCGTGATGCAGCAGTACATTTTCCCCTGGAGGCAATCGAATGGACCAGAATAACGATACAGCAATAGACGAGAGCCATGTGGACACCGAAGGCGTGCGCGAGGAGACCGAGATACTTAAGGTATCGGCCCATTCGCGGCCCAGCGCCGTTGCGGGCGCTATCGCCGGGGTTATACGCAATCATGGTCGCGCTGATGTGCAGGCCATAGGAGCCGGGGCCACCAATCAGGCTATAAAAGCCGTCGCTATCGCGCGCGATTATTTACAGCCCAATGGCATCGAGATCGTGGTCGTGCCCGCTTTCATTGACGTAATGATCGCTGATGAAGAGCGCACCGCCATCCGCCTCGTCGTAGAAACACGCGCATAAGATAAGCGTGATATAACTATAAAGGGGCGCCGCAAGCCCCCATCATATTGCTACAAAGACAGACCAGTAAGCAGCTTCATATGCTGGCCGTACTGGTCTGTTTGCCTTTAAAGGGACGACGGACGACCAGCGATCTCTTTAGCCAGCCCCCTATCCCTTGTCATTCCGAGCGGAGCGAGGAATCAGTTGGGAATAGTAGGACGTTCGGGAGAGATGAAAAGTGCTAGCCAAGTAAGTGCTAGGGCCAGTGATTCCTC
>JBBSGN010000355.1:0-4147 GCA_038254085.1 Chloroflexia bacterium
TCAAGGGTAATCTGTGTCTCTACTATTAATCACTCCCGGTTTGCTTTCAGTTCTTGACAGTCACTCAAAACCATGCTATGATTAGATAACTAACCTTTCGTTGCCGCTTATAAATCAGGAGGAGTGTTATTTGGATTTGACCTTCCCGTGGCTGCGACGCGCCTACTGGATAAGTCGCGAGCGGGTAGACGATGAATTAGCTGCTTACGGCTTGACCTGGGCGCAGCTCGAAGTACTTGCTCAACTCTGGCGAAAGGATGGGCTGGAACAGCGGGTACTACAGGAGCGGCTCGGCGTGGCGGCCGCCACACTGACCAATATGATAGATGGTTTGGTCGAGCACCGGTACCTTCAGCGTCAGTTAAGCCCAGATGATGCGCGGGTTAAGCAACTTTTCCTCACCGAACGTGGTTACGCGCTCCAGGAAGAACTCCAGGCTTGCGCCCGGCGGTCCCAAGCGCGGCTCCTCAAGGGCTTCTCGATCACCGAGGCTGCTTTGCTGCACGAATGGCTCCAACGCATCATCAATAACATGAGTGAACCCGACGTTTAGAGCTTTCTTTGGCCTTATAGTTAGATATCTAAATATTAGATATAACAAATATCTGGAAAGGAGTTACAGCGCTATGAAGCTCTTGATTGTGGGTGCGACAGGCCGCTTGGGGCGGCTACGGGTCGCGCAAGCCCTGGAGGCAGAGCATGGTGTTACCGCTTTTGTGCGAAATCCGGCGGCGTTCACTATTCAACATGCGAACTTACGTATTGTCCAGGGCGATGTGCTGGTCCCTGCGACGCTCACTCCGGTGATGACCGGGCACGACATAGTATTTGCAGGTCTGACGCCGCCAGCCCGGCGGAAAACGACCCTGTTCTCGCAGGGGGTAGAGAATCTAATCGCTGCGATGAGCGCGCACGGGGTGCGGCGACTGATATGGGTGACTTCAGCTGCGGTGGACCCTGTAGATGCGGCGGCCACCCCGTGGCTGTTTCGTAAGGTGATCATACCGTTACCGGGTTAGGCCCGATCTACGAGGACGCGGCGCGTTCCGAAGCCATGTTACGGATGAGTGGGCTGGAATGGGTGGTGATTCGCCCAACCCGCCTGACAGATGGAGCGCTAACAGGAGTATACCGAGTAGGGCTGCCGCACGTGCCGCCAGGCGGTCGAGTGATTGGGCGTGCTGACGTGGCGGATTTCCTGCACAAGCAGATCACCGATGAGCAGTATGTTCATGAGACGCCCGCTTTAGCCTATTAACCTTTACCGGCATCGTTGGACTGTGGAGACGGTCACAAGGTTCTTTAGTGAGTTCACACATAAGGTATAGAATGGCGATAAGGGTGACAGACCCTTGCACATACCACGAGAGGTAACGAACTGAGAAGAGTGCTTGCAGCAGTCTCGAAAGGGACACAGCCTGCAAAAGCGTTCACAAGGAGGGTTTGACAATGAAACTTGGTTTGCAGATTCCTAACTTTACTTGGCCCGGCGGACCGCCCCAGTTGAGCGATACATACGCTCGTATCGTGCAGGACGCTGAAGCAGCGGGCTTCCATAGCGTCTGGGTTATGGATCATTTCTTCCAGCTTGGGCCTGGCCGTAAAGAGTTGGAGATGCTGGAAGGTTACACCGCGCTGGGCTACGCAGCGGCGCTGACCAAGAAGGTAAAGCTCGGCACACTGGTAACCGGTGTCACCTACCGCTACCCGGCCCTGCTGATCAAGACCGTGACCACCCTCGATGTGCTCTCTCAGGGGAGGGCATACCTCGGTATCGGGGCAGCCTGGAACGAAGAAGAGCATGTGGGATTGGGCGTGCCATTCCCTTCCCTGAAGGAGCGCTTTGAGCTAGTGGAAGAGACTTTGCAGGTGGCTCACCTGATGTGGGGTGAGGGCGCGCCCGCATACGAGGGCAAGCACATACATCTGGCAGAGGCGCTGAATTCGCCCCAGGCACTTAGCAAGCCCCATCCGCCTATTTTGATCGGGGGAGGCGGCGAGGAAAAGACAATGCGGTTGATCGCCAAGTATGGCGACGCGTGTAACCTCTTTGCCGTGGGCATAGAGCAGTTGCGTCACAAGTACGACGTACTGCGCCAACGCTGCGAGGAAGTACAGAGGCCCTACGGGGAGATCGAAAAGACCACGCTCGGCATGATGGTGGTAACGGTGGATGGCACGGCTCCCGCCGGGCTACCTCAGATGCCGTGGCCTATCCCAACCATGTCCCCCATGCAGGCCATAGAATACTTCCACCAACTGGCCGAGTTGGGTACCGATCAGGCCATCTTCAGCCTACCCCTGGACGCAATGCCTGGTGTGTTCGACCTGTGGGCCAGCGAAATCATCCCGGCGGTTGAAAAGATAGTCCCCACCGGACGGTAATGCTCACTATAGGGCTCAAACCCAACATTGATACCGTTGGCGAATGGTTGATAAGAGCAGACTCAAGTGGCTCCTGAGGCCAAAGCGGCAAAGTGGGAAACGCGTGTGACGGAGTGCTCGGCTCCACTCCACCAGGCACTCAACCGCACGATGTCGATAGCGATCGCGGTGAGAATATGTTGCAGGTGGGTCTTTGCCAAGCCGACATAGCGACTTTGGCGTAGTTCAAAGCTGCGGACCCCCTGCGACATTGTGCCCTCTACTCCTGCCCGTGGTGCCAGTCGTGCCTTGAACTCTGCTGTCTGTTGTTGCGCCCGCGTCTGCTGCAAGGCTTCATACTCTGGACGCAGCCGAATACTAATGGAGCGGGCCCCACTCTTACTGTGGGTACATAGTTCCCGTACGGCACAAGCTTGGCAATCGGCGCGAGCAAACTTCACCTGGATATTCGGTCGTCCGCAAGGGTCGGTGCCTGGCTTCCACTGGTGACTCGCCTTACCCTGCGGACAGATCGCTTGCTGCTGTTCCCACTCGATTTGGAAGGCACTGGTGTCGTAGCCTGTTTGCGACAGCGCCTGCCAGCCATTGTCACCCCGGATCGGCCCTAACAATTCAATCCCTCGCTCCGTTTGGCTCTATACTAACTCCTCCGCACTGGTATAACCGCTGTCGACCAGATGCGTTGCGGGCGGCAATCCCTTCTCCTTCAGTTCGTTCTGGATTGTCGCCATTTGGGTGACGTCGCCCTCCAAAGCTGGGGTGGTATGCACCTGGGTAATCAAATGCACCTGCTCGGGATCACACGTCTCGGTAAGGTGTACCTTGTAGCCGACCCAGTTCGTGCTCCGTTTTGTGCCATAGCGAACTTGCTCATCGTAGGGCGAGTGGATCCATAACGCAGCGGGCGGCAGATCTTTTGCGGCGCGCCAGCGCACAGTGCCCAATGCGTCCGGCGCATAGTACTGTTGCACCCACATTCGCTGTAAGATCTGCACGGTGGGGATCTCGCGCAACCACGATGGGGCATCGGGCGCATAGATGGCGCTCAACAGTTTAACCCCATCAGCTCCTATGAGGCTGGCATACTCTTGGCGGGCTGCGTCTCCTTTGGGCAACCGATATTCCTCCACTCGCACGCTGTAACGGTCAAACCAATCCGGGGACACCTGTGCCAATAACCAGTCTGGGGCTGCGACGGCGAGGGCATTGAGTGCAGCGCGTAGGGTTTCGCCGATGCTTTCCAGGCGATTCATGGCGCGGATTGCCCCCAGTACATGAGTGGAGTCGGTGCGTTGAGTGCCTCCCGCATGCACCCAACCTTGCTCCTTGCAAGCGGTGAGCAGGGTGTCCAGGAGTTGCTGTTCGAGGTCCCCTTCGATCAGTCGCTCCCGAAATTCGCACAGAACTGAGTAGTGGAAGCCTGGGTCGGTCAATTCCAAGCCCAGAGCATATTTCCAATCGAGCCTGGCACGCACCGCATCTGCAGCCTGACGATCTGAGAGACCCTCAGCGAACTGCAACGCCAAGACCAGGGCCAGACGCCAGGGGGCTAAGGCTGGTTGACCAAGCGGGGAGAAGAGTGGGGCAAACAGCTCATCAGTATATATCCCACCCAAGCGGTCCCGCAGATCCATGGCCAGGGAACCTTTGGGAAACGCGGCGTGTGCCACACGCGCTGTCTCAGCCGGGATGGGTGCGATGGAATGAGAATGCAGCGACATAGGGAACCTCTTTCATAATTTTAGTGTAGACCCCGTGAAGA
>JBBSGN010000356.1:0-4145 GCA_038254085.1 Chloroflexia bacterium
CAGCAATGAGGCCGCCGTCTCATAGCTCGACAACGCCGCTCCGTACTCGCCCAGCAGAGTCTGCATATCTCCGATGGCCTCGTGAAGTCCGCTTGCGTCAGGATGGCCCAGGGCCAGAGACGTGCGAAAATGAGAGAGGGCTTCGGCGTTAGCGTATAGGGAGCGCGCCTGCTCACCGGCCAGCTTGAAATGCTCGGCAGCCGCCGCCTCATTGCCTGCCAGCATGTAGTGGTGCGCGATTACCCCAGGCGTCGCACCTACCTCACGCGAGCTACGAGCACGAAGGGCTTCGGCCACCCGACGATGAAGGAGTCTGCGCCTCGCCAGGCTGGTCTCTTCGTACATAAGGGTACGCAGCTTCTCGTGGTTGAAGTCATAGGTGGGGGTATGCTCGACCGTGCCTACTTCAACTACTAGCCGATGGCCGATAAGCTCTTCCAACCCCGACACTGTTTCTTCTTCGCTGCGCCCACTCGCCTCGCGCAACGTATCAAAATCGAACGACCTGCCGATGACCGAAGCGGTGTTAAGCAACTGCTTGCCTGTGTCGCTGACCGCTCCCAGGCGTGAATGGAGCAAATCGCGCACGCCGCCCGGCAACGCCCAATCGCCGCCCGGCGGCTGTTGGCCTTTTGCGAGCGCGGCCAGGTACTCTACCACGAAGAGGGGCAAACCCTCCGTCTCGCTGTAGAGGCGGCTAACGAGCGCGTGGGAAGATGAGTGAGCGTCCGCATTGTTGCTCTCGCCTGCGTCCACCGCCGAGCGCACCAGGTCGCTCACTTCTAGCTGGCTGAGGCGCGGAAGGGACAGCACGGTGGCGAGGCCGGAGCGTTGCGCCCCGCCCAGCATTTGCTGAAGGCGATGATTGTCTTGCCCCTGGTCGTTGCGCCAGGCTAGTATCAGGCACAAAGGCCAACCGTCGAGCCGCCGCACCAGGTAGGTCAGCAGATCGAGGGAGGCGGTATCGGCCCACTGCAAGTCGTCAAAGAAGATGACGCCGGGGTGCTTCCCTGAGCAGGTCGCCAATAAGGTCTGCCGGACGCCTTCAAAGAAGCGACTCTGCGCGCCTGGGTTGTCAAGCGGTGGGGTGGTGGGCAAGCCTGGGCGCACCGCGACAATCTCAGGCACCAGGCGAGCCGCTTCGCTAAACCATTGGACCGGTACGTTTTCCAACTGTTGCTCGCTATTCGGCCTATCGAGGAGCGCGCGCAATACCCCAATTACAGGCCCATAAGCCAGGTTGGCTTCTCCCTCGTAGGAGCGCCCCGTAACGGTTGCTGCGCCTTTTGCGCGTGCCTGCCCCAGAAACTCCTCAGCCAGGCGGGTCTTGCCGATGCCCGCTTCCCCCAGCAAAGCCAAGACATGACCTTTGTCGCTGATGCGGTTATAGGCGTCTAGCATAGCAGCCCATTCGGTTGCCCGACCCACAAGGTGATTTTGCGTTTTGGGTTTTGGGTTTTGGGTTTTGGTAGGCTGAATAGAACCGGGTTCCAAAATCCAAAATCCAAAATCCAAAGTCGGATCGGGAGTCCGGTTTTCCTTGATGGAGTTGTAAAGCTGGGTGGTGGCCTCGAGCGGGGCCACGCCTAGCTCTTGCTCTAGCACCTGCACGCACTCGCGGTATTGCTGTAGGGCTGCGGCGCGCTGGCCGCTCCACGCATACAGGAGCATCAGTTGGCGGTGGGCAGGCTCGTGCAGGCGGTCGAGCGACAGCCAGCGCCGCGCGTATTGGATGGCCGGACCAAAATCGCGGGCAGCGGCATAGCACCGCACCAGCTGCTCAAGCGCGCCCGCCAACTCGCGTCGCAGACCCTCGGACTGGAAGAACTGGAATTCGTCGAAGTCGGGGCTGTCGCGCAAACCGAAGCCCGCCATAAAGTTGTCGCGGTACAGTTCCGCAGCCTCTTTGAGGGGGGCAAGACAGCGTGGGCATGACTCGGAAGGCGGGTGCCCATGCGTGCGACACTGGGCCAGTCGGCTGCGGAAAGCGTCTACGTCCAGCCAGAGGTCGGAACCGGGGGCGAGGCCGATAGTCTCCCGGTCTACCTCTAGCCAAGCGCCGGCAAGGGCCTTGTTGAGCGCGGAGAGAGTGCGGCGCAGAGTGGCGCGGGCGCTCGTCTGGTCATATTCGGGCCACAGGAAAGCGGCCAGCGCATCGCGGGTGCGGCGCTGCCTGGTCATCGCCAGGTAAGCGAAGAGCGCGACCGCTTTGCGCGTATCAACGCCAACAGGCACACTGTCACGCTCTATTCGGGGCGCACCAAGTAAGTACAACGCCAAACGGGACACGATCTATACCCCTTATCTCCGCTAAGATATTCAGTATAAAGTACCTCATCGCGGAAACGCAACGCGGAGACCCTTGCCACTCATGGCATAAAGCCTGCTTTCTTCAGCTACCGTATCTACTACGTGCACTATAGGCAGACTCTATAGAGCTGTCTTGGCAGGAGCCTGTTACTTTCAGCCTGTATTGGATAACCTGGTTCGATACGGTGTGGTGTTTTCTACTGGGCTCGTCTGTTTAGGTGGCCCTTGAAGCTGAAGAGGTGTAATTGGGAAGATGTACACTACTGTAAAGCAATTATCGGGCCAGACCCAAGGACTACTTACTTCTGCTACAGCATATGGGTGAGGTATACACTTAGATGCGCGACAATGGGCCACCGACCAGCATATTGAGGATACGGGTTGCAACCGATATCGGCACACAAGAAAACAGCCCCGGCGGCTCGGAGCGCACCTCGCCAATCGCTGTCGCCTCTTGGAAGGGTGATCAGTTAGTCCTGTTAGCCACCGATCAACGCCACCACGACAGGTCGTTTGCCCCTTTCAGGCTCCACACGGCCCTGACGCTGTTGGCTACGACCGTGTCGTTTCTGCCATCGTAGAAGACCGCGTGTAGCTGCTGTCCTGCATCTATGTAGGCAAGCAACGAGCCTGGTAAGGGCAGTGCTACGGCAGGGAGGTCTTTGTCGTAAGGCAGTTCTGCGCTGGCGATCTTTCGGAGGTCGTACTTACCCGTATGCCCGGCGTAAACTTGCTGAGTGGTGCCGCGGTCAACGCCGTCGAGATTCTCAACGGTTGCGATTACATAGTCGTCGGTTGGGGAGAACTGCAGATGCACTATCTGGCCGGTGAGCGCGGGAAGAGACCCCTCCCGTAGCGTTTCACCGCCAGGGACCAGAGGTACAGTTTCGATGACTCCATTGGCGCTGTGCTGGCGGCGCAGCGCCAGGTATCGCCCGTCGTGAGAAAAGGCGGCTTGGTCGGGCTGGTGAGGATCGCTTGGTGGCCTGGCATCCAGCATATCCGAGCCGTTTTTGTCCAGCCGGTACTCGGCCAGCCATTCCGCGTTCGGCTCGGCGTGGTCCACTATGACCTTCACGGGCGGGCCATCGGACGGCACGAAAGCAGCATTGAGGTGCCAGTTGGGCTGTATGCCGGTCCATTCCAGCGTTTCCAGAGCGCCCGCTCTCGTGCCGTCCCGTAAGTCAATCTTCGCGGGGTCTAAAGGCACAGCCCACACGGTCCGTACTATCTGGCTGTCGTTCTGCTGGGTAATGCACAGCAGCCAGCGCCCGTCACGGCTTACCAATACCTGGTACACATCGCCCAGCACTTGCAGCAGCAGTCGCGGGTTCTGCCCTATCTCACCGGCGAGGTAAAGGCTCGTCCCCCTGGTGGCGCTACGAGGTTCGCCGAAAGCCTGGGCAATCACCACGCGCGAACGAGGCGGGTCAAGGTCCACCACACGCCAGTCGTACAACAGGTCGGATACGCGCACCACGTTCCGGGCGCCGGGTAAGTGGCGGCTGTAATAGAGCACTTCATCGCCAAACAAGCCCGTGCTTGGCTGCGAGCTATACCACCACAGCCCGTTTTCGGCAAATACACCTCTCCCACCTCTGTCCAGGTGAGGCAAGGGTAGCGTAGTGATCACGCCGCTATCGCCGATGCTGGCCTCGACCGGTATGCGGGCTGCTCTGCCTTGCTCAAAAGGGACTTGCGGTGTAGCGCCCTGGAAGGGAGCGTAATCGGTATCGCTGCTGGGACGGTCGTACACGAGGGTGTTGCCGTCAGGGGATACGCCATGAACCGTGCTACGCCCGTCGCTGCCCGGCAAGAGAAGGGAGCGACCGAGC
>JBBSGN010000357.1:0-4143 GCA_038254085.1 Chloroflexia bacterium
ACTCGGCGGTGCTGCTCAACACGTGGGACATGACCCAGCGCGACCCCGACGCGCCTGACCTCTTGCACAGCGACGCGGCCTTCTTACTGCTCGGCCTGGCCGGTATGTGCGGTCTGGCAGGAGCAAGCTCGCGCCGCCTTGCTGACCCGGCGGGCCGCACATTGCTCCTGGTAAAGTTCTGGCTGCTCTCCTCGGTGCTGCTCGGCGTAGTAGTGCCCTACGACGGGCGCTATCGCCTCCCGGCCGCCCCCTCGCTGATCGTGCTTGCGTCGGGCCTGCTGGTCACGGCCAATTGGCGTGCCGTCTTCTCTCCTCGCGCTCTATCTATCGTCAGGCAGCACCCCAGAACAGCCACCCTTGCCTTTGTTTTGTGCCTCTGGGTGCTAATCGGGGCCTATTCCCCTAACATCCCGCCCTTGTTCAGGTCTCTTTACCAGGCATGGCGTGGCGACATGGCCCTCTCGTCGGGCGACCAGGGTGCGGCTTTTGACCGCTACGCTCTGGCAGAGAAGGCGTTTCCTAACTTCTACTGGCCTTATCGCCACGCCGCCGATGCCGCCCGGCGCACCGGCAGAGACGACCAGGCCCGCGCCCTGTATGCCCGCGCCCGCGACCTCAACCCCGACGACCACTACGGTCTGCTCGGTTTCGCCGACCTGGCCGCCCGCCACCCCGACTGGCAACTAACCCGCGACGAGCGCGACTGGCTGGCCCGCCGCGAGGACGACCTGCGCGGCAACCCCTGGAACAGCTTCCAACCCTCACCCGCCACCGCCATAGATGTAGGCACGGGCCGCGACCTCCCCTACATCACCGGCTTCCACCAGCACGACCATTCGCCCACGTTCGATTACCGCTGGAGCCGTGGCCGTTCGCACATCCGCATCCCTGTCCCTCCGGGCAAGGCTTATTACGAAATCACCTTGCGTATGTCCGCCCCTGCTGTCGGTACTGATGCGGCGCTACCCGTCTCGATCTCCATAGACGGCGCGCCCTCCGGCACGATAAACGTGCCCACAGGTTGGACCGACTACACGATACCCGAAGTAGCCCTCCCCGGCCACACTGTCACCCTGGACATTACCGGCCCTACACGCACTCCTGCCCTTCTTCAACCTGGCTCCCAGGACCACCGCCCCCTCGGCGTAGGTATAGACCGCATCACCCTCACCAACCCATGATTCTCTAAACGCAAAGGACGCACAGCGATTCTTGTTGTTTTGTAATGGAACTTTGCCCAAGACCAAATCCGCACCTGTGATCTCTGCGCGTCCTTTGCGTCTTTGCGTTTAGAGAATCTTATCCCTGCAAGCCCAGCTTACTAGCTCGAACTGGCATGAGTATGTACAATGTAGGTATAGATGAAGCCGAAATCGAGGAAGGGGGGGTGATAGCTATGGGGCAAATAGACAAGCGTGAGATCGTGCGTCTCACCAGCCTGGCCTCGTGCGCGGGGTGAGCGGCTAAGATGGGTCCCGGCGACCTGGCGCAGGTTCTGCGCCCCTTAGCGCCTCATACGCACCCTAACTTAATAGTGGGCCTCGCCCCAGGCGACGATGCTGCCGTATATCTTATCAACGAGCGGCAGGCCATCGTCCAGACGCTCGACTTCTTCCCGCCCATCGTGGACGACCCCTACACCTTCGGGGCTATCGCCGCCGCCAACTCTATGAGCGACGTGTACGCTATGGGCGCCGAGGTGGCGCTTGCCCTCAATATCGTGGCCTTCCCTACGGACCTCAACCTCTCGATCCTGAGCGCCATCTTACAGGGCGGCGGCGACAAGGTGCGCGAGGCGGGCGGCGTGATAGGCGGGGGCCACACCGTCACCGATCCTGAGCCTAAATACGGTCTGTGCGTCACGGGCCTGGCCGACCCCGCGCATATCATGTCCAAGAGCGGCGCGCGCCCTGGCGACCGCCTGATCCTCACCAAGCCGCTCGGCACCGGCGTGATTACCACCGCCGCACGCAACGACCGCGCCGACCCGGCCCACATGCAAGCCGCCGTAGACTGGATGCTGCGGCTGAACGGTCCTGCCTCTCGCGTGCTACTTCGCTTCAATGTGCGAGCCTGCACCGACATTACCGGCTTCGGCCTGCTGGGGCACGCCTCCGAAATGGCCGAGGCGAGCGGCGTGCTCATCACGATAAACGCCTCCGACGTGCCCATTATGGACGGCGCGCTTGGCTACGTGAAAGACAAGCAGGTTCCAGGCGGCACGGGTCGCAACCGCGAATACCTCCTCACCACCCAACAATCGGGCGAGGCCGAAGCCGCGCACCCCACCGGCCTCCAAACCGCCGTGCGCGTCCGCCTGCAAGGCAACGTCCGCCCCGACACGATGACCCTCCTCTTCGACGCCCAAACCTCCGGTGGCCTGTTCGCCGCTATCCCCGCCAACGCGGTTGCTGATGTGCGGGCCGCGATGGAAGACGCAGGTGTGTCTTGCTGGGAGGTGGGGGAGGTGGGAGAGGGTGCGGGGGTTGTGGTTAGTTAATAAAGACCGTAGACGGCAGATGAAGACTGAAATGCCACCCGTGTTATTTACGCCCTGGCGTTTGGCAAGCCGGGTAAAATGTATTAGCGACAACCTTACTCGCTTGCCCTCTGGTGACGTTGTTGTAAGTCAGGAAGTAGGGCAGATTACTGGGCGGCAGACAAGGGCCGGAAGGTGGCTGCCCGCACGAGTATCCGCTTATTATTCCTCTGCTCGCCAATCTACCAATGTAGACAAAGAACGGGTCGGCGCTGGGAACATCCTGGTAGCTCTGCTCGGTTACCGGCTCGTTGTACTGAGCGGCGTTGGCATCTATCTTGGCTAACTGCCCTCTCGTTACCTGGCTGTATGGTAGGAAGCAAGGGATTCCCGCACCACAGTGGTCCGTATCATTGTACCCGCTAATATAGCCCCTGGCTGCCAATCTCTGTATATAGACGTAGAACGGGTGGGACGGCGGCACATCGCTGAACAATTGCCCGTTTACAGGCTCATCAAACCCAGCCGCATTTGCTATTACCTTCGACGCTTGACCCCTGGTAATGTCGTTGAACGGGCGGAAGCATGGGTCTCCTGTCTCGCACCCGGACGAGTAGCCGCTGATTATTCCCCTGCACGCTAAGCATCGGATGTAAGAATAGAACGGGTTGGTAGAGGGCGCATCGGTGAACTGGATTGGACAGATGGTGGGCGTTTCTCTTGTTTCTACGGTTGGTGAACTGGTCTGTGTTATAGAAAGTTGGGTAGAGGCAGGAGTAGCGGTTTGCGTGTTGGGGCGGGGCGTGCCACTCGCTAAGGTCGTTGTGGTTGGGGTACTGGTCGGCATAGCTGTTTGGGTACTGGTGTAGATCGGCGTGTTAGTTGGCGTACTGGTGTAGATCGGCGTGTTAGTTGGCGTACCGGTGTTAGTGGGAGTCTTAGTTGGTGTATCAGTGTTAGTAGGCATATTGGTCGCCGTGGGGCTGGGTGTGCCGCAAGGGTCGGCATATTGTTCCACGAGAGTACCCCCATCGCCAGGATTAGAATATGCCCCGACGGCCCACATATCACCGGCCTTCACCACTGCCACTCCATTGAGATAGTTGTATCCTACGTCGACACTGGGACTAGGCTCAATTGTCCAGCTTGTGCCCTTCCAAACCAAAGTCAGTGTTCGGTAGCTACTGCCATCGGTGTAGTTGCCTACGGCCCAGACCTCATTGTCGCGTACCGCTGCTATGCTAGAGAGACGGTTGTCGTATGTACTTGCGTTGGGGCTGGGCACGACCACCCAGTTTGCGCCGCCCCAGTGCTCGACGAGCGTCTGTGTGACAGAGCCAGTCCGGTACCAACCGACAGCCCAAACGTCAGTGGCTGTCACCGCCGCCACCCCGTAGAGCATGTCGTAGTTACTGGGGTTGGGGCTAGGGACGACCGTCCAGCTTGCGCCATCCCAGTATTCAATGAGCGTTTGGTACGGTCCACCAGTATAGTATCTGCCAACACTCCAAATGTCATCCGGCGCAACGACGGCCACGCCTTGAAGGATGTTGCCGTATGCCACAACATTTGGACTAGTGCCAAGCCAAAGGGTATAGTGTGCAAATAATGAATTATCATGGGATAATGGTAGGTATGAGAAGACCACCCATGTTTGTACGAGC
>JBBSGN010000358.1:0-4142 GCA_038254085.1 Chloroflexia bacterium
ACCTCTTTTATTCGGCGAAGTCGGCAGGGGTAGAGGTAAATTACTGCCGGTTGTTGGAGCATGCGGTGGCCGGTCGCGACCTCATACGGGCCTGCGCTTATACCGGCGTTGACCCGGAGAACCCTAACCAGCGCAAGTTTATAGACTTCCTGCGCGCCAATGGCTACAAGGTAATCTGCAAGGATATTCATAAATACGAAGGCGGGCGCATCAAGGCCAACCTGGACATCGAGATGGCGGTTGACATAATGCTCCTGTCCGAGAACCTTGACGTGGTCGTGATTGTCAGCGGCGACGGTGACTTCGTGCGGCTGACCGAGGCGGTGCAGCTGAAAGGCGTGCGCTGCGAGGTGATTTCGTTCGGTATCAGCACCTCGAACGAATTGATAGAGGCCGCCGATCAGTTTACCGAGATATGCTCGGTCCCAGGCATCTTCCGCAACGCTCCATCGGGTCCGGGCGCGCACCTGCGGAACCTCCAGTCGGCCAATGAGACACGCGGGGTCTACACCTATAGCTCGTATAGCTACAGCGCCAGCTATGGTCTACCTGTCGAGCGGCTGTCGGGCGAGAAGGAGCGCGAGCGGATACGCGGCAACCAGGTCCAGGAATGGGATGGCCGCGACAAGTTACAGAGTGGTGAACGGGTCGCCCTTTCCTCTCCCTCCAACAACGGAGGCGACGAAGGCACTCAGTCCATGCCCTACGACTTTGCCACCCATGGCGAGTTCACCTTGCCCGATGGCGAGCCTTGCAGCGACCCCCACTCGTTGCCCCTCGCCCGTCCGGCGCTGGATGATGAGCGTGGTTAGGGCCGGCTGCTAACCGCGTGACATCGCTCTCTCCTGCCCGCGCCCGATCTGGCGAAAAGGCTTATCAGTGGGCCATGTCCCGTAACGCTGGTAGCTGGGATGGCCCGCTCATGTCGGTTGGGGCGAGCCTGCTGCAATCATGGCGGTGGGGCGAACTCAAGGAGGCTTCTGGTTGGTCGCCTTTACGACTGGCCCTGCATGGAACATCCGTAGGGGCGGTTCGCGAACCGCCCTTGCCCACCGTAGCACCTAATCAACCAACGCTCCCCAACGCCAATGGCTCAACAGGCCGTTATCAAGGCGAACCGCTGATTTGCGCCCAGGTGCTATTCAGGGCGGTGCCGAGGTTGCCTCTGCCTGTGTCCATCGCCTATGTGCCTCGCGGGCCGGTCTATTTTCCGGGTTCACAGGGCGCGGCTGTCGAGTGTGTCTTCTGGAAGCGGGTACATTCAGAGGCCCGCAAGCGCGGCGCTATCTTCCTTAAGGTGGAACCGAATATCGCGCTGAACGACGAGGCGAACAAGGCCGTTGTGGACCGCAAGATGTTGGCGCTCGGCTTTCAGCCATCGGCGCGTCTGCAACCGGCCAGGACGATTGTGCTTGATATTGACAAGAGCGAGGACGACCTGCTGAAGGCGATGAGGCCCAAGACGCGCTACAACCTGCGATTGGCCGGGCGGCGCGGTGTGCAGGTGCGCCGAGCCGATAGCCTCAGCGATCTACGCACGTTCTACTCGTTGTTAGAGGTGACGGGGCAACGCGACGAGTTCGGCATCCACACCTTCCCTTATTATGAGAAGCTATGGCGCATCTTCGGCCTTGAAGGCAACAACAGCGTCGCGGTGTTGCTGGCCGACCATCCTGACGATAGCGAGCGCATCGCGGGTCCGATAGCTGGGTTGCTGGCACTCCGGTTCGGACGCGAGGCGATTTACATGTATGGGGCCTCGGCTGACCGGGGGCGCGAGCATATGCCCAACTACCTCCTGCAATGGGAGGCGATCCGGTGGGCGCGCGAGAACGGCTGTAGTGTTTATGATTTCTGGGGCATACCCGATGCACCGTCGGACGAGGACGGCGAGGGTGAGGTTTCCCCAATCAATGCACGCTCCGGTCTGCGTGGTGTATACTGGTTCAAGAAGAGCTTCGGTGGCCGAGAAGTAGAGTATCCAGGAGCCTACGACTACGTATACAACCCCTTGCTCTACAAACTATGGATGCGCTGGCGAGGGGCCAATTTGGGGTGATAGGTGATAGGTGTTAGTCTCTTCCCTTCCCGAAACCCAACACCTATCACCCATCACCCAATAAGAGGGCGCGTGGTAAAGAAGATTATAGTGCTGTTGGCCCTGGGGCTGTTCGCTTTTGGGGGGCTGGTATATTTCCAACCGGCTACCCTGCGCGTGGCGGCGGTGAGCGCTGGTCCCGATGTGGGCGGCAAAATTGCCTACGGTCGCGGCGGGGCTATCTGGCTGTACGAGGGCGGTAACCAGCGCCAACTGACCAAAGGCCCCAAAGACAAGCTGGACAAGCGCGATATGCAGCCATCCCTCTCGCCCGACGGCGCCGAGTTGGTCTATTCACGGTTCGATGAGGGCTTTTCCGATCTGTACAAATTGCAAATCGCCAATCCGTCCAAGACGATAGCCCTTACCAACCACCGCCCGCAGGTGGACACGGGTGCGGAGGGATATAATACCGAGGCGCTGTGGGCCATGCAGCCCGCTTGGTCGCCCGACGGTGAGCGCATAGCATATACCTCGGACGTGGGCAGTGAGTATCCTGGTCTCTTTTCTATGGATACCGAAGGGAACCGCACGCGCCGCCTCGAAAGCCTCAATCATGGCGCGCAGGCCGTCGAGCATCCGTCCTGGTCCCCTGACGGCAGCAAGATCGCCGTCGCCAACTATGTCACCGGCAACGGTATAGGCCAGATATACGTGCTAAACCTTGCGCTGGGGAAGTGGACCGAGATAACCGACTCTAAAGACGGCGCTTACGACCCGGCCTGGTCGCCCGATGGCGAGTGGATAGCCTTTACGATGCGCCACGGCACAGCCCACGATGTCTATGTAGTGCCAACTGATGCCACGAAGTGGGCGGGCGACCACCCCACGCCTATCCAGCTAACCACCGACGGGGCCTCCCGCTCTCCTGCCTGGTCGCCCGACGGTAGCAAGCTGGCCTACCTCTCCCTCAAAGATACCTCGTTCGACCTCTATGTAGGCGACGTCAAGCCAGATAGCGCAGGCCAACCAACCCTCGACTCGGTTCACAAACTAACCGACAAAGCCTTCATAGAAGCCCAATCCGGCCTTAGCTGGGGGAAGTAAGTACCAAGTACCAAGTACCGAGTACCGAGTCGCAGAAGGCTAGCCACTACTCACTACTCGGTACTTACTTGGGCGGTTCGGATATTTCTTCGAGGACTTGGCCCGTCTCGGTGTCTTCGGCTTTGTCCCTGGTGGCGAGGTCGCCTAATGAGACGATGCCCACCAACTTGTTGCCTTCAGTGATGAGGAGGCGGCGTATCTGGTGCTCGGACATGAGATCGCGCGCCTTCTCGATGTCGTCGTCCGGCGAGGCGGTGACAGGATTGGGCGATAGGAAGTCCTGCACTGTGACCTCGAACGGGTTGAGGCCAGGTGCAGTTACACGGATAGTGATGTCGCGGTCGGTGATCACGCCCATCAAATCGCCCTCGTTCACCACAGGTATAATGCCAACGTCCAGGTCGCGCATCATGCGGGCCACGTCCGCGATAGGAGTGCCTGGGGCCACCGTGTCCGGGTCTTTCGTCATAATGTCTCGGATTTTCATGGGTCTCTCTTCCTTAGTTACAAATACAAACTGATTCAATCGGAACGCGAACCCTCTCATCGGGCCGCGCCCTGCGTGTAATTGCACGAGTTGTGCCAAGCGTGGACTCGTGAAACGTAAAACGTAATGCGTAAAACGTAAGGGCTTTTTCTTACTTTTTACGTTTTACGTTTTACGAGTCCGTTTCACCCCAGCCCTAACACATCGCTCGCCAGCGTGCCTACCAGCAAGACCAGCATCACGGCGGACGCAGCCAGACCTCGCTGGCGGTAGGGCGGTGGGGTGATGCCTGCCTTCACGTCCTGGCGCTCGGCTCGGACGGCGCTTCGCATGGCGGCGTGATAGTACATATAGGCTCCGACCAGTATCAGGGCAAGCTCTACGGTCGCGCTCAACCAGGGTATTGACCACAGGCTCAGGCCGAACCGAGGCAGGTTGCCAACATTGCCGGGCAGTACAGGCATATCGGCCCGATGCACTATCAGGTCGAGTATCCAGTGCGAGAAGGCC
>JBBSGN010000359.1:0-4140 GCA_038254085.1 Chloroflexia bacterium
GGCAGCCCGAAAACTATGGCGAAGATGCCTACAGGCTTTCGCCACTTCTCCCATAATCGGTCATACTTGTCCGGTATCTTTTCGGTGCCCATAGTCACCGAAGCAACGTCAGCCATTGGGTACGCTTTCCCTTCCGCCTCGATCTGCTCATTTGTCACATGGACGCTACCATCCGAGTAATAGACAACTTCGCTCATACCCGGCTCCCTTTACCCCTGACTTAAAACCAGCACTGACTTCACGCTACCCAATACCAATTGGCGAACCTGATCGTGTACAACGCCAACAGCAGCAAGCTCGTCCAGGTGATTATCTGGTTGGCGTAGCGGTTGCGGCCTACCAGGGCCAACGCGATGAAGGCGGGGAATAGCACTATCAGGAAGCGGGGATACGACAGGAGGGGGTTGCGCGGGGTGGCCGAGAAGAGGGGGAAGAGAATACCCGCCCACAAGTAGAGGCTGTAGCTGCCCCTCAGCCACCGCAGCGACAGCGCGCCCACGACTAAAGCGAACACGAGCGCGCCCAGGTAGGTCCAGCTCTGGTTTTCGGGCTGGAAGGTGAAGGGCATCTGCGTGGCAGCGTTCCAGGCGTTAGCGACCGTCTCCCAGGGCCACGAGAAGCCTCTGTTCCACCCGGCCTGTGCCGTTAGCGAAGCAAGGGGGTCGCCGAAACTGAGCCATGCCCACATCAAGAGACCAGGCAGCGAAACGGCTGGCAGGGCCAGCGAACCGAGGTGCCAGGTCGGTGGGCGCGCAGGCGGCATAGCGCGCGGGTCGGTGGGCATGGGCGGGTGGTAGGCCCGCCATAATTCCCAGCCGAGGGGTAAGAGGAGCAACAGCCCGGTTGTGCGCGTCCAGATGGCAAGCGACACGGCCAGCGCGGCCCACCACCAGCGGTGAGAGCGCGCCGCCAGCAACGCCCCCACCGCCAGGAATAGGAAGAGCGACTCGCTGTATATCGCCCAGAAGAAGAAGGCCATCGGGAAAGCGGCCAGATAGAACACCGTGCGGCTCGCGTCCTCGGCGTGGAAGTCGAGGCGCACCAGGCGATGCAGCAGCACCAGCGCCGCCAGAAAGAAGAGGGAGGACAGCAATATGCCCGACCAGGTGTATCGTTCGCCTGCCAGCCAGCCCGTGACCTTCAATATCCAGGGGTAGAGAGGGAAAAAGGCCGCCGAACCGTCGTCGGCGCGATACCCCTCGGTGGCGATTTTGAGGTACCACTGGCCGTCCCAGCGCGTCCACACGCCCGCGATCCTGTCTATAGAGGGGGTCAAGTACGGCCCGGCGGGCGAGCCATACCAGTTGGCCGTGCCCTTCGCCGCGATGCTGGGCAGCATTACGCCCGCCAGCAGCGCGAGCAGCGACAGGCCGATCCGCGCCCCCAGCCACACGCTCGCGGGCTGGAAAGTCAGCAGGGGCAAGGCCCAGGGGGGCAGGGCACGACGCAATTCGCCCGTGAACAGGCCGGTGCGCTGGATGTTCTCTACCTGCTGGGTGGCGTCTGTGTCCCTGGCTTGTTGGCGCAGGGGCGGCGGCTTGCTTGGAGGTTCTTCTCGAGCGGGCGTGGGCGGCCACACCGTTATAGGCACCGGCACCGTCTCCTGGGGCACGCCTGTAAGCTCTTGGGTCTCGGTAACTTCCCTGGCCTCAACCTCGGCCTCAAGCTGCGGGTAGGGAGCAGTTTCGTCCGGCGCAGCGCCCGCGTGCGGCCCTTCAACCAGCCGTATCTGCTGCGTATTGCCGGCAGCATCGTCCGCAGCGTCCTGGCTCGTCGCGTCGCCTGTGTAGGGCAGCTTCGTCGTCATGGCAACCACCAGTATACCACAATGCCGGTAGTCGGTAATCGGTTATTCTCGGCATACCGACTACCGACTACCGACTACCGACTACCGACTACCGATTACCGATTACTGGACACAAGCCAAGCGTCCGTGCTAAGATGTGGGCAGCAAGGCGTGGGACTACGTGGCGTGGAGGGCATGAGCGATGGAGCTTGAGGGCAAAGTGGCCCTGGTCACTGGGGGCGGGCGCGGGCTGGGCAGGGCTACGGCGCTGGCCCTGGCCGAGCAGGGGGCGAGAGTGGCGGTGGTCGCCCGTTCGCTGCCCGAAGTCGAAGAGACGGCCCGCCTGATCAGGCAGCAGTTCGGCATAGGGCGCTCGATGGCCGTGCGCGCCGATGTTACCCAGGAGCGCGATGTGGTGGCCGCCTTCGATACCATCCGCAAGCGCTGGGGCGGCGTGGACATCCTGATCAACAACGCGGGCGACACGGGAGCCACCAGACTTATATCCTCCCTTACTTTGGCCGAGTGGCGGCACGCCCTCGACGCCAACCTGACCAGCGTGTTCCTATGCTCCCGCGAGGCGTTGCGCGACATGGCCCGCCGACGATGGGGTCGAATCGTCAATGTGTCGTCCGACTCGGCGGCGGCTGCGGTGCCCTCGATGGCCCCTTACAGCGTGGCAAAGGCGGCGGTCGAGCATTTCACGCGCATCCTGGCCGCCGAAGGAGCGCCGATAGGTGTGGCGGTGGTGGCCTTGCGCCCGGGCCTGGTGGACACCCAGATGCAAAGCGATGTGCGTAATCGCCCGCCGGAGGCCATACCGCCCGAACTGCGCGCCGTGTTCGCCGCATATAAGCAGCGCGGTATGCTGGTCCCCCCAGAACGCCCCGCCCGCATAATCGCCTATTTATGCAGCGACCGCGCAGGCAATATCAATGGCCGCACCTTCGACGCCCGCGAGGTAGAAGCGCTCCTCGCCCGCTGAGGCGGGAATGAATAATTATGAATTATGAATTATGAATTATGAATTACTTGCTTCAATTCATAATTCATAATTGTTCATTGCTCAATACCGACAGGAAGCGGTTTGACCGTAGTTCGCGCTCCAGGATGTAGGTGATGTGGCCTTGCATGACGGCTTGTAGCTCGGTGTGGAGGGCGGGGTCTACGCGCAGGCGGCTGATGGCGCTGTAGGGGTTGCGCTGCAAGAGGCGCAGCACTTTGAGGGCGTTCACCGACAGATCACGGCCCACGCCTGGACGACGGCAAGAGGCGCACACCACCCCGCCCAGCGCCGCGCTAAAGCTGTTCACTACAGGAGCCAATTCATTGCGGCATTCCACGCATTTAGTCAGTTCGGGTGCGTACCCCATGTAGCCGAGCAGTTGCACCTCGAACCAATGCAACACCCGCTCAGGATTGGGGTCATCCGACAGGAGGCCCAGCGTTTCCGCCATGAGCTTATAGACGACGTAGTTTTCCAGCGCGTCGGGCGTGAGCGCGTCGAGCAGTTCGGCGGCGTAAGAGGCGTGGGCGATGCGCGACAAATCTTCGTGCAACGGGCGGTAAGCGTCTATCGTCTCGCTCTGGGTAACTATGTCAAGATTGCGGGCCTTTGCCAGCAGCATCTGAGCGCGCGTAAAAAGCTCCACATGCCCAGCAAGGCGGCTTGTCACCTTGCGAACCCCCTTGGCTACCACTCGCAGCTTGCCGAAATGGGGCGTAAATATGGTAAGAATCTTGTCGGCCTCGCCCAGGTCCGACCGCTTGATAATCACCGCCTCGGATTTGTAAAGGTGTTCGCGTGCGCTCATCTCTATGCTCTCAATTCTCTGGTTCTCGCTGGTTGCTATATGCCTCGATTGCCCGTAGCTACGGGTCACTTTACCTGGTCAACACTAAACTATTCTTTCTAGGCGCTATTGCCGTTGGTTCGGTTGAGCGCTTCGTGCCCTCTCCTCTTTCCAATTCAAACTAGCTTCCCCTGGCTTCGTAGCATGCTCGGCCTCTTGACTTCCGCCTCGCCAGGAAGAGATCGCTTCTGTTGCCATACGATTCCCTGCATAAGCGTCAAGCATAGGAAAGAATATTTCCAAAAGGCTCAATATAAAACCGTCCACGGCTGCGTCCTCGTTTGCTAATATATGACTAATTATACCCGAATTGGGCGTCTGCTTGCCGTAGGGCGACCTCTATTACGCGGTTGTCAAAAGCTAAGCTCGACTTTGTACATTTCCAACCTAACAGCAGACGGCGTAGGCCAGCCTGGCCTGGTCCGCCTTCGGCACTAATTGCATATCCGGGTCATCCGGGGATGTGCCATAAGTAAAGTTGTTCCATAACGCCCGGCGCAC
>JBBSGN010000360.1:0-4124 GCA_038254085.1 Chloroflexia bacterium
AGCAAGTCGGTGGGCAACGTGGTGGACCCGCTGCTGATGGCCGACAAGTACGGCTCGGACGCCCTCCGTATGTCCCTCATCACCAACTCGTCGCCCGGCAACGACCAGAAGTTCAGCGACCAGCGCATCGAGCAAGCCGCCCACTTCGCCAACAAGCTCTGGAACGCCACGCGGTTTGTGGTTAGTAGTCAGGGGTCCGAGGACTCAGAACTCAAAACTTCGCTTGCGGATAGGTGGATCACCAGCCGCTACAGCGAAACCGTACAGCACGTGACCCAGCTGCTAAACGACTTCCAGCTTGGCGAGGCGGGCAAGGCGCTTCAGGAGTTCGTGTGGAGCGACTACTGCGACTGGTACATCGAGGCTTGCAAGACCTCTCTGCGAAGTGAGGACGAAGCAACGCGAAACGCTACGCTAGAGACGGCTCGTGGCGTGCTGGACGGCACGCTGCGCCTGTTGCACCCCTTCATGCCCTTCCTTACCGAAGAGCTATGGCAGCACCTTCACGGCTGGCCCAGCCGCAATCAGGCCCTGCCCGCCAATGAGCAGAGCATCATGGTGGCCCCCTGGCCCGTGCCCCAGGCCATTGACCAGGAGGCAGAGCGCGACTTCGCCCTGGTGATAGACATTATCCGCGAGATACGTAACGCCCGCGCCGAGGCGGTGCGCGACGCCCCCGAAAACATCAAGAAAGAGATGACCGGACGGCGTATAGAAGCCTTTATCACAGGCGGTCCGCGCACCACCATGCTGCAACGGGAGTCCGAGACGATAGCCCGCCTGGCCCGCCTCGACCCCGACAAGCTGGTGATACAAGAGAGCCTATCGCCCGAACAGCGCCCCAGTAAGGCCACCACCCTGGTAGTAGGCGAAGCTGAAGTAGTGCTGCCCCTCGCCGGCCTGGTGGACCTCGACGCCGAGCGCAAACGCCTGCGGTCCGAGGCCGATGCGACGCTGGCCGAGATCGAGCGCACGCAGAAGCTACTCTCCAACGAGCAGTTTACCGCCAAAGCCGCCGCCCAGGTGGTCCAACGCGAGCGCGACAAGCTGTCCGCCGCACGAGACAGGCTGGCGAAGTTAAGCGAGCGGCTTGCTGCGCTCTAACGAAGGACCCCTATACAAAATGCCAAACAAATCACGGCTTCACGGGTGATTTGTTTGGCATTTTGTATCATGGTAGAATACCCCGAAGGCGTTACGCCAAAGGGACGCACATGGTCACTCGTGCCGTCGAAGACTACCTAAAAGCGATATACAAGCTGCAACAGGACGGCTCGCCCGCCACCACTAACGCCATCGCCGAGCACATGGGCCTGCGTGCCGCCTCTGTGACGGCAATGCTGCAACAGCTATCAAGGCAAGGGTTGGCCGATTATAGATCGCACAGGGGCGCTTACCTGACCGAGGAAGGCATTACAGCCGCCCTCCGCGTCATCAGGCGGCATCGCCTTATTGAGCTATACCTGAACCAGAAGCTAGGCGTGCCCTGGGACCGCATACATGACGAGGCCGAGCGCCTTGAGCACGCCATCTCACCCTACCTGGAAGAGCGTATAGACGCGGCCCTCGGCCACCCCAGCTTCGACCCACACGGCGCGCCCATCCCCAGCAGCACCGGCGCACTCCCTGAGCGCGACCTTATGCCCCTGAGCGAGTTACCTCTTAACACCCCGGCGGTCGTGCGCCACATCCCCGACGATGATCCCGAACTGCTGCGCCATATGGCTTCCCTGGGCATAGTGCCCGATGTTACCGTTACGGTCATTGAGCGCTACGCCACCCAGGAAGGGACCAGGATCATGGTAGGCCCGCTCACTGGCGATATAGCTCAAAACACCAGATATATGAGCCAAGAAGCAGCCCAGAAGGTCTTCGTCGAACGGCCAATGAAATACCAGGCGGCCTTTTTGTGGGACGGAACTTTGCTGGACATCTATGTCCTGAACACGACACTATCAGATTGGCAAGCCACTATAGACTGGCTGCGTAACAGTCCCTATAGCGTGACCTTTTTGCTAAATGATCAAGTCTTGCCTGTGCCGGAAGATGTTAGTGCCTATTTCGCTAACAGTAGCCAAGTAGGAGCTCATATGGATATCAGGATGGGCAATATTCTTATCAGTTGCCGCTTCTTTGATGAAGAGGAGATCGATTTCAATATTGAGCCGCGAGAAATAGACAGCGACGACAAGGTGGACAGTATTGTAGAGTTCATGAAGCAATTGGGAAATCTGCTTGGTAAAGATATAATCTTAACGCCTGAGGACTCGCCAGGGGCTGTGTTACTTCACTGGTCGCCGGACAGCCGCGAAATCACATACGATCCCACTTATAGCCCGATTCAGCTAGGGCCTGGTATTCCGGTCAGCCGCGAGGAGATGGAGGTAATCTTCAAAGAGGCCATGCTGAGACGAGAACAGTATCCGCCCGATGTAACGGTACGGGAGGCGAAACCCGATGACGCTGAGTCAATCGCCTCGGTTCTACACGAGGCATTCGTGGAATACCAACCTCTTTACACTCCCGAGGCGTTTGCTGCCACCACTCCCCCGAGCGACCAGATACAAACCCGTATGAACGAAGGGCCTGTGTGGGTTGCCTTGCGCGATGACGCTATCGTTGGCACGGTATCGGCGGTTCCCAAAGGCGAAGCACTGTATGTGCGAGGTATGGGCATCCTCCCTAGCGCAAGAGGCCAGGGGATAGGCGAGCTACTATTAAGAGATGTCGAGACTTTCGCGTCCAGGCATGGGTACAAACGCTTGTTTCTAAGCACTACCCCTTTTCTAACCCGCGCTATCCGTCTATACGAGCATTTCGGTTTCCAGCATAGCAGCGAAGGTCCGCACGACTTGTTTGGGACACCGCTTTTTACTATGTCGAAGGCTCTGGGCTAGGGGACAAAGCCCAACCTCTCCTCTAAACCCGCCTTCACCTTGGGCCAGTCTTCATCCGTGATGCTGTACATTACGGTGTCCCTCACATACCCGTCAGGCAGCACCACGTGCTTTCGCAACACCCCTTCCTTCTGCGCCCCCAACTTCTCCATCGCTCGCTGGCTTTGCAGGTTGCGCCCGTCGGTCTTTAGCTGCACCCGCATCGCCCCCAAGTCCTCGAAGGCGTGGCGCAACATCAAGTATTTGGCCTCCGGGTTCACCTGGGTGCCCTGGTACGGCGTGGCGATCCAGGTATGGCCTATCTCCAACCCCCGGTGTTCCGGGCGGATGTCAAAGTACGACGTGGTGCCGACCGCCTTGCCTGTCTCCCGCAGCACCGTCGCAAAGGGCAAGCGCCCCGGCATTGCCAGCGTCTTCTCCATGTACACGCGGAACCCTTCGGATGTCCACTCCTCCGGCCAAAGCGTCAGAAGCTTGAACACGGAAGGGTCTACGACCTCCCACAGGTCGTCCGTATGCTGCATCCCCAGCGGCTCAAGGCGCACCATCCGCCCCTCAAGGGTCACAGGTTCTACTAGCATCTGTCCTCTCTGGTAGTCGGTGGTTGGTCGTTGGTTATCAGTATACTACCGGCCACCGGCCACCGACTAGCGGCACTTAAAAGCCAACACCCGCTGGGCAGAGCGGGTGTTGGTTGCAAGGAAGGAGCGAAGAGCCATGCGGCGCAATGTACATGTGATCTCCGTCACTTATTACGACGAACTACCCTGTTTATTTATTACACCCCTTTTACAGATTTCTCAAAACTCGTCATAATTGGACGGTGGGCCACCACGCCCACGTGCATTCCTTTGCCTGCAAACCGCCCACAATGGTAAAATATAGGTGTCGCCTTCTTATTTAGAGAGACCTCCGACCCACCGCCCGCCATATCTTGGCGTGGGCACGGTATCAAGCACGCAGGAGACGCTGTAACTTGGCAAAGGCCCCGAAAAACAACCCGCACAACCAGGCCCAATTGGATTTCACACCCGTTGAAGATAGTACCGCGCGCCAACCCGCCGCGCCGGTAGACCCCGACGACAACCTCCCGGAAGAACCGGCCTGGCTCGCTGAGGCCCCTGCCCCGGAGATCGAGGAGAGCGAGCCGTCCAACGCACCGAGGCGCTACGTCCATACACCCGACCCAGGCGCTGCCGAGCGAATCCTGGCCGGTCTAAACCCGCA
>JBBSGN010000361.1:0-4100 GCA_038254085.1 Chloroflexia bacterium
CCGACCCCTTCCCATGGACAAAGTAGACTCGCCGGACGCCGAACAGCAACCGCGCCGCGCCTGGTGGCTGGTTACGCGGCGTAGGCGACCCGAGTGGCAGTCGCTCATGGCGGCGGGGCAGGCCACCTTCAGCGGGCGACCCCGCGCCGATTTTGAGGCTACCCAACCCGGCGACCCAGTTCTCCTCTACGTCTCCAAGCCCGACCACTCCATACGCGCCGTCGGTTTCGTAGCGCGGAGGGCAAAGAATGGTAATCAAGATACTACCAACTCGAAACTCAAAACTCGAAACTCAAAACTACTAACCCCCAGCATAGAAGTACAACTAGCCTTCGAGGTGCCCAATCCGCCTTCCTGGCACGACATCCTGGCGATACACGCGCTGGCCGAGGCTGCGCCGGTGAAACAGCGAAGTAGCGGCACCCTCTTCCCTCTCTCCCCCGACGAGTATAGAGCGGTGCAGGCGCTTGTTATAGAGCGCAACCCTGAGTTGGCGGGAGCCTTCGCGGCGGTTGACACGGGCACTGTTATAGCCGACCACGTGGAGCAATCAGAAGACGAAGCGGCCAACTCCTACGAGTTGCACGAGCAGCCAGGCCCATACGCGCCCTCTTTGCCAGGCATAGGTCTGCCTCCCGTATACAACATCGCCGAGCTAGAGGCGCTCACCGGGCTGGATTGCGAGACGTTGGAGGAGGCACGCGACCTGCTCGAAGACACCGGGCAGATCATCCTGAGTGGGCCACCGGGCACAGGCAAGACCTGGTTGGCTCGCGGATTGGCCGCGCTGGTGGCGGGCGATCCGTCTCGCGTGCAGGTGGCACAGTTCCACCCAGCCACTTCATACGAGGACTTTATAGAAGGGCTAAAGCCTCGCGTGAACCCACTTGGGCAGGTCACATACGAGGTGTTGCCGGGCCTATTCGTCCGAATGTGCGAGGCCGCCAGGCGTGACCCAGAGCATCACTATGTGCTGGTGATAGACGAAATTAACCGCGCACCCCTGTCCCGCGTGTTCGGCGAGCTACTGTACGCCCTGGAATATCGCGGACCGCAAGGGGCTATGCAGTTGTCGGTGTCGGCGGGCATGGACGGGCATTCACAACCGTTCTACATACCAGAAAACCTGCTTATAGTGGGCACGATGAACAGCGCCGACCGCAGCCTGGCCCTGGTTGATTACGCCTTGCGCCGCCGTTTTCGCTTTATCGAGCTAGAGCCTAGCGCCGCGATTTTGGACCTATGGCTAACAAAACGCGGCAACAGCCCCGCGCAGCGCCGCACCGTGATAGAACTCTTTGAGCAAGTAAACAGGCGCTTGAGCGAATCACTCGGCCCCGACCACCGCCTCGGCCACAGCTACTTCATGCTTGACCCCCTCACCGGGGCCACCCTCGACCGCCTCTGGCGCACCGCCATGCGTCCCCTGATAACGGAGTATTTTATCCCGCCCACAGGCGAAATCGAGGAGTATAGTACCTTGTTCGCCGAAGCGGTAAACAGTTTCGAGCGTTTGTAATACCGCGCAAACTTTCGGAATAGTTCCGTAATGATTTTCGGGTACAATGTTTATGAGGATAATCGTACTTAAGTTAATAGAGAGAATGGAGATACAATAATGAGAACCAAAATAGTCAAATCCGACGCGGAGTGGAAGCAACAACTGACCCCGGAGCAATACCGGATCGCCCGTCAGAAGGGCACGGAACCCGCCTTCACGGGCGAGTACGCCCACGCGCACGACACAGGCGTATATAGGTGCGTGTGCTGTGGCGAACCATTGTTCGACTCGGATACCAAGTTCGAGTCTGGCACGGGCTGGCCCAGCTTCTATGCGCCCATATCCGAGGAAAACGTCAGCACTGAAGAGGACAGCAGCTTCTGGATGCGCCGCACCGAGGTGCTATGTAGCGCCTGCGACGCCCACCTGGGGCACGTATTCGATGACGGTCCGGCACCAACGGGCCTGCGCTATTGCATCAATTCTGCGGCCTTGAAGCTGGAGAAAAAAGAAGATAAGTAAGGAGTAATATCATGGAAAAAACGGAAAAAGCAACGTTTGGAGCAGGCTGTTTCTGGGGTGTAGAGGCAGCTTTCCGGCAGATCAAGGGGGTCGTCTCGACCTCGGTTGGCTATAGCGGTGGCGATTACAAGAACCCATCATATCGGGATGTCTGCACCGGAAGGACCGGGCACGCTGAAGTAGTGGAGGTCGTGTACGACCCCTCCAAGGTTTCCTATGACGACCTCTTAAAAGTCTTCTGGGAAAACCACGATCCGACCACACCAAACCGGCAAGGCCCCGATGTGGGCACACAATACAGGTCCGCCATCTTTTTCAACAGCCCTGAGCAGGAGCAGACCGCGCTTGCCTCAAAAGCCAAACTAGAGAGCAGCGGCAGGTTCAGAAGGCCAATCGTGACCGAGATCACCCCCGCCTCGGAGTTCTATACCGCCGAGGACTATCACCAGCAGTACCTGGAAAAGCGCGGACTGTCCACCTGCCACATCTAAACGGTTCTACCGATACTTGGGGGCTAGATGCGCTCGACGAAAGACGAAAGACGAAGGAGGGATGCAGGCTTCGTCCTTCGTCTTTCGTCTAACCACGCCATCACCCGACACATGAACGAGCACCGACCCCGAACAAACGCCAACTTGCTACTCGCTACTCGCTACTCGCAACTAACGTTGGTGGAGTTCGAGAGTTGCGAAGCTGGCCTCTCACCGGAGGCATATGCCGCTTTGCGCGGGCGTTATGCCGGGCAGATAGACGTAGGGCTGACCGAGCGGCCCGGAGTGTATAGGGTTACAGCGCGGGACTACGTGGGGCGGGTAAGCCTGCCGGGTGGCATGATGCTGGTGATACAGCCGAAGGTGGGAGTATCCAACCTCTTCCACATGCTATGCGCCGACGCGGGGCTGGCTCGGTTCCACCCGCCACCGGCAGGGTTGGTAGAAAACCCCGACATCTTCGGCTTCGTGCTAGCGGCCCTGATCGAAGGGGTCGAAGGCCTGCTAATGAGCGGGCTGTACCAGGAGTACCAGCCACGCCAGGAAGACCTCCCTCTCGTGCGGGGCAGGATCGTCATGGCCGCGCAATTACGCAAACATGGCGACCTGAAGCACCGCCACGTCTGCCTATACGCCGACCGAACGGTGGATACAGCCGAGAACAGAGTGGCCGCCGCCACCTTGCGCTATCTGCCCGCCCTCTTACAGCCACGCGGCGAGAAGGAGTTAGTCCGGCGGGTACGCGCCCTCCTGCCCCACTTCGAGGGGGTACGAGCCATCAGCCGGAGCATGGCGCTGGCGCTGGTGGACGACATCAACCTGCACCGCCTGAACAGCGCCTATGGGCCGGTGCTGGCTCTGTGCAAGTTGGCGCTGCGTCACCTTACTCTGGACGAGCGGGCCGGGCCGCACCCTTTCGCCTCCTTCCTGGTCAATATGCCCCGCCTATTCGAGAGCTTTCTCACATCGCGCCTTCGAGCCGCGCTGCCTGCATACGGCCTTCGCGTGATAGCCCAGCGCCACGACTACCTCGACGAGGCACGGCAGGTGGGCATACGCCCCGACGTGCTGGTATACCCTCGCTCAGGCACGCAACCCGTATTAGTGCTGGACGCCAAGTACCGGAGGCTAGATGAAGCCGGTATAGACGTCAACAGCGACCTCTACCAGATAAGCGCCTACCTCGACCGCTATGGCCTAAAGCGCGGCGTGCTGGTCTACCCGCAGTTCAAGCAAGCCGCCCAAACCGAGCTAAAGTTGCGCGGCACCCCCAAGCACCTCCATGTTATCACCCTCAACCTGGCCGCCTCCGACCCCCATGCGCTAGACCGCCACTGCGCGCTCCTGGCCGAGCAAGTCGCCCGCCTGTGTGAAGTACCGAGCGCCGAGTAGTGCGTACCGGACGAGTTCTGCTTATTAGATAGGTTGTGATAAGCACTGATAGGCACTGATTCACCCGGAGCCAAACCAACTCACCCTTGTCATTCCGAGCGCAGTGAGGAATCACTGTCCTTAGCACCCACTTGGCTAGCCATTCGTCTCTTTCCCGTACATCCTCCTATCCCGGACTGATTCCGAGCGGAGCG
>JBBSGN010000362.1:0-4092 GCA_038254085.1 Chloroflexia bacterium
AGAGGGTCTTACCCTACTGCGAATAGCACCCTTTACGGGCGTGCCGATGAAGAACAGAGCATAGAGTGTTTTGAGACAGGCAGTTTCTACGGTGAAGAAATCACACGCCAGAATTTGGTTGGCGTAATGACCCAGGAAATTGCGCCAAGTGCTACCATGCTGCTTGCGCTGTGGTGCCGGTGGGATATGCCTGCGTTTGAGCACATCTCGTATAGTGGACCGCCCGATGGAGTAGCCGAGTTTGAGCAGTTCGCCCTGGATCTTACTGTAACCCCATCGCGCGTTCTCCGTGGCTAATCGTACGAGCAACTCTTCAAGTTCAGTTGCTACTGGCGGTCGGCCCCCCGACCGGGTACGCTTGTAAGTCCACTTCCGACGAACCAACTCGCGGTGCCATTTCAACACAGTGTCTGGCTTGAACAGCAGGATGACCTCATCTAATCGCTTGCCTAGCCCTGCCCCTGCCCCTGCCCCTGCCCGTGTGCTTGCAGCTTTGCTCAAAGACTTGAGCCGAGCAGCGAGGACAGCAAGGGCACATTTCTCCCAGCGAGATATGCGAGGTGGCTGAGCACTCTTACGCTGTAGGATACGGATTTGCTGACGCAGCAACACGATCTGAAGATCCTTTTGGTGGTCGGACGAGTGAGAGGTGATGAACAGATCGAGTAGGAAGAAAAGAATTTGCGCGAAAACAAAGCAAACCATGATATGCTACCTCCTCGGATATTGTAGCCTGGTAGGGTAATAACGAGAAGGTAGAGGATTGTAACGATAACTTGGGGCAACGCACGGCTGCTGTAGGCACGGACAGTATTTCCGCACACTACGGGCAGAAGTCAAACACAAAACGCCGTTTCCGTGGGCATGAAGTGTACGTGCTAAACTACAGACCGCCAATGCGGATGTGTTTGGTCACCAGGCACGATTCGATGCCTTCGTGGCCAAGTTCGCGACCGAAGCCGCTCTCCTTCCAGCCCCCGAATGGCGCGCCCAGCTCTGTCACATCGTTCACATTAATGCCCACACCACCTGCTTCCAGCCGCTCAGCTACGTGGATGGCGGTAGGCAGGTCGCGAGTGTAGACGTAGGCGGCCAGACCGTATTGCGTGGCGTTGGCCTGGGCAAGCACTGTGTCAAGGTCATCGAAGGCGGCGACGGGAGCTACCGGGCCGAAAGTCTCCTCGCTCATCACCCTCATCTCTGAGGTGACACCTTCGAGCACGGTGGGCAGGTAATAATAGCCTCGGCTGTACTGTTCGCCCTCCGGCTCCTTACCGCCGTAAAGCAGGGTAGCGCCGCGTTCCAGCGCGTCCTTTACATGATTGCGGGTCTGCTCACGGCCCTCTTCGTTCAGCATAGGACCATACTCCACGCCCGGGTCGAGGCCGTAGCCGATCTTCATCTGCTTAGCGTACTCTACGACGCCATCTGCAACGTCACGGCTGATCTGCTTATCGGCATAGATGCGATTCACGGCGATGCAGATCTGGCCCATATTGGAGAAGGAGCGGCGGGCAGCGGCGGGCACGGCTACGCTCAGGTCGGCGTCCCGGAAGATGATTATGGGCGCCTGGCCGCCGAGCTCCAGCGTCAGCCGTTTCACGTGCTGCGCCGCAAGCTCCATCACGCGCCTGCCGGTAGCGGTGGAACCGGTCACGCTTATCTTGCGCGACAGAGGATTGACCACCAACTCCTCGCCCACTTCGCGCCCATGCCCCGTTACCATATTGAGCACACCTGCGGGCAAGCCCGTATCGACAAAGCATTGGATGATTTTGGCAACGGCCAGGGGCGTCTCGCTGGGCGGCTTGGCTACCACTGTGCAGCCCGCCGCCAGCGCCGGCCCGATCTTCCAGGTGAGCAGATCCACAGGGTAGTTCCAGGGTACGATCGCCACCACCACACCCACAGGCTGGCGAATCACCAGGCTGCGGGTGTGAGTGGATACTGGGGTGATCCAGTCGCCTTTGATCCGCCTGCCCTCTTCGGAGTAATATTCGATCACATCCGCGCCGAAAAGTATCTCCTTGCGACTGTCGGGCACAGGCTTACCCTGCTCTCGCGTGAGCGTGACTGCTATATCCTCCACCCGCTCGCGAATCAGGTCGGCTGCGCGCCGTAGGATGCGCCCGCGCTCGTAAGCAGACGTGCGAGACCAGACAGGAAAGGCCCGGTCGGCGGCCTCTAAAGCACGCACAGCATCAGCCCGCCGTCCAAGCGAGGCGCTGCCCACGACCTCACGCGTACCCGGGTCGGAAATGTCAAAGCGCTCTCCCGCCTGGGCCTCTACCCATTGGCCGTCGATGAAAAGGCTCGTCTCTATGCGCGGCAGGGCCTTTTTTGTTGTACCTGTGGAAGCGTCCATCATGTCCCTCTGAGATTTGCCGCTAAGAATTGTGGAGTTCTCATCTTATCAACCGCTTTCGCAGCTCAGCATAACCCTCGTCGTTGTGCTGACGAATGGAAGTCTCGCTCGGCACGTTCATGTTCACTTCCACGTGCGGCTTGTAACCGCGGGCCACCAGCTGCTCGGCGGTCTCCACGATGAGTGCGTTCATGATTGACATCGTAGCCACGGTGGATACCGGACCTACCTTGTGCTCCAGGCCATCTATGTCGATGGACGCGTCGCCCAGCGGTGCGCCGGTGTCTATCACCACGTCGGCTATCTCCAGGAGTCGCTGCCCGCTGGAATGCCGCGGCTTGACAGCCATCGAATGCTCACGGGAAGTGACGGCCACCACCTGCATACTGGCCTTTTTGGCCTCCAGGGCCATATCGAGCACGGGCGAGTTCATGCCCGAATGAGAGAAGAGGAGGAGCGCATCCCCGGGCTGAGGGCGATGGCTGGCCAGGATCGCCGTGCCGTAGCCCTCCTGCCGCTGCAGAAACCTGAACTGCTGTATGCCCATATCACCGTACACATGGTGCAGCAGCGTAATCGGCAACTCTGCGATGCTGTGGAAGCCGATGATGCTGCCGCTGCGGGGAAAAGCCTCTAGCGAAGGCAAGCTTCCGTGCCCTGTGCCGAACACGTGCACCAGGCCGCCACCCTGTATAGCGTCGGCCATGTGAGTTGCCGCTTTTTGGATTGCGCCCAGTTGCGTTTCTTCTATGTTGGCCACTATTTGCTGAGCGCGCTGCAGATATCGCTGCGCCGCCGCTGGCTTGGATTTTTCTGGCATATATTACCTCTCTGTCTTGCTGAGGTTAGACGATGTACGCATATGGTGCCGTACAGCTAACACTTCGGTAGGTCTATAGTCTATCGTCCGCCGTCCCACCCTTACCAATGGGGCAGCGCGTGACCCCTTCTAGAGCCGCTTGCGCCAGGGCGGCTTCGCTCTCCTCGCGTTCGGGGCCTTCGAGAGCCGACCGGGTTTCGCCGTCCACCGTCACAAGGCAGAGGGAGCCACACTGTACGCCAAGGTAGCGGCCAATAACGAGCAAGGCGGATGTCTCCATGTCGGTGGCCGCCACACCAAGGGAGCCCAATTTTGTGCGCAGCGAGAGCACGTCCTCGCGCCGGCGCGGACCGAGGGCGAATAGCTCCGAGTAAAAGCCATCATACGAGGCCATGATGCCCAGGCCCCAGTCCTTGCCCAGGTCGTCCAGCACTTTGGACAGGGTGCCGGTCAGGCGATGATCGGCCACCGCCGGGTAAGAGGCGGGCACGTAGGTAGCGGACGTCGACTCGCCTCGTATGGCGGCATCCGCAACTATGAAGCGCCCGTACCAGCCGGGCGCAACCGACATAGCGGTGCCCGCCCGCAGCACCACCTTCGCTCCCAGCCACACCACCTCTTCCAGTACCACCGCCATGATGGGAGCACCCATGCCGAAGGCCGCTACCGACACCGGCACACTCTGGTATTTGCCCGTCACGGTAACCAGCGCACGGTTGGCGTTGACCGTGCGCGCCCCCTCCAGCTTCTGTGCGAATACCTCAACCCTGCCCGGGTCACCGACCAGTACTACTCGCTCAGCGATGTCTCCCTGCCCGCACTTCAGGTACCAGCCGTGCCTGGGTTCAGGACCGGCGTGGCTCGTTGACTCCACGCGAGACTGACCGCCGATCCCTGATCTCTGATC